>JALFNN010000095.1 GCA_022774325.1 bacterium
AAAGGAACCTATGGCATGGTCGGCGTTGTGGAAAAAGGATATGGGGATGTCAAATTCACGGCCAGAAGCAACGGAGGACACGCGAGCGCACCGAAGAAGAATTCTCCGCTTGTTCGTCTCGGAAAATTTATGGTAGATGTAGAAAAACACAGCCCGTTCGTGAACAAATTCACACCGACACTGGATGAAATGTTCCGGCGCTGCGCTCCGAATATGGATTTTGGAATGAAAGTAATCTTTGCCAATATGTGGCTGTTCAAGCCGCTTCTGGAGAAATTACTTCCATCTATCAACTCCGTGGCAGGCGCGATGATCCACACGACACTCGCATTCACCACGGCAAAAGGATCCGATGGCCTGAACGTACTCCCCCAGGAGGCCTATGTGACCGGCAATATGCGTTTCAGCCATCACCAGCCGAATGAAGAGAGCATCAAAGCCGTGAGCGAAATCGCAAAGAAATATGATATCGAGACAGAAATCATCTGCCAGGATCCGCCATGCCCGATCGTAGATTATAACAGCAATGCATTCCGTCTTGTAGAAGAAACAGCAAAAGAAATGTATCCGGGAATCGGTATCTGCCCGTATATCATGACCGGCGGAACCGACGCAAAATACTATTCCGAAGTCAGCAAAAACTGTATCCGCTTTGCGCCGCTGTACATCGATGGGCAGCAGTACGGAAGCATTCATGCGTTGAACGAGAATATTTATCAGGGGACACTTCCGATGGGAGTTGACTTTTATAAGAATGTGGTGAAGAAGAGTCGGTAGTCAGCCCTTGATGAAATAAGAGGTAATTGGATCTATGGAACCATACTATTACAACAAGATGACAAAACAGCAGCAGGGGGCATACCATGCAATCCTTCAGGGGGTGCTTGCAATTTCAGATGAATTTCAGATTCCCCGACTGGAAGCAGAAGACCTTTACAACGTGTTCTTCCGCCTTCGCCTCGACCACCCGGAAATATTCTGGGTGCCCGGCTATAAATACAAATATTATCCGGATTCACCCAATCTCATATTTGTCCCGGAGTATCTGTTCGAAAAAGGGAAAATTAAAGAGCATCAGAAAGCCATGAAGGCGAGAGTTGACAAATTAGTACGCCCGGCAATGAATTTGCCCGAGTGGGACAAAGAGAAATACATACACGATTTTATCTGTGAAAATATACATTATGATAAGCTGAAAAAGCCATATTCCCATGAAATCATCGGTCCGCTTGGACAAGGTGTCGGGGTATGTGAGGGTATTGCAAAGTCAGTAAAGATTTTGTGTGATGCACTGGGAATCTGGTGCATCATTACAGTCTGCGGCAACAACCCGGATAAGGGGATTAAATATCGCCATACATGGAATATTGTGAAAATCGGTGGAAAATATTATCATCTGGATGCAACGTTTGATAATACGCTTGGAAAGGATGAAGTGCGTTACGATTATTTCAACCTGGATGATAAAAGTATCTTTCGGGATCATGAGCCTTTGATCGTACCGGCACCGGCCTGTATAGATGGGGATCATTTTTATTATAAAGAAAAGAAATTATCATTTACCAAAAAGGAAGAGGTATATAAGAGAGCGCTTCAGGCGGCGAAGAAAGGGAAAATGTTCACATTCCACTGGCGAGGAGGATATTTGACGAAAACGGTACTCGAAGAACTGTTGGAGTTGATCCAAAAGGCAGGAGAAGAGAAAGGAAAACGAGCAAAGATCAGCCTGAACTGGTCACAGGCAGTCATCCGATTCGCGTTTACGGAAAAAATTGGTCAGGCGGAAGTTGTGGTGGAAGAAGCAAATGAAGGAGAACTGGAATAGTGGATGCATTAGCTATGCTGCAGGAACTTCTGGAACAGGATCAATTTGAACTGGTGTTTCGGGAAAAGCAAGAAAAGGCAGACAAGGACATTCGTCTTGTTTATTTGATGAATGATGCGGTGGAGAGCTTTCTGGTGTTTAAAAATGCAAGGATGACCGGGGAGTACCGGAAAGACTATGAAGGAGAGCTGGAAGCCTCCATCAGCCATAATGGTAAGGAGTATATTTTGATTGTACGCCAGGGAAATTCAGTGGTCACTCTGTTTTTTGATGATATATTTCCAGAGGTACATCTTTATGATTATGGAGAAATCGGACATTTCTGGGTACGGGGATACGAATATCTCAGACAGCTGGAGTATCGGATCGCAATCTTAAGAGATAAATTGTATTATCTGGGGGAGGAATTCTGCACGCCCAAGGAGCGAGAATTAGCTGCATTGTCGGAATTCCCGCCGTTGAATTATTGCTGTTATCCGGCGGTTCCGAATCAATATATTGTACCGAGAGAAGATGGATGGAGACCATCCGAAGAGGCAATCACGGTGATGGAAGAATTGGCCGGCAAGGTGAATGATAAGCGAATGAAGCGGATCCTCAGATTTTATCGAAGATATCCTCTTTCGACGGTGGCTAAAGAGATCGCACGAATGCTGCACCGGAATGCGCATGCAGAATTGGTGGATTTATTAAATAAGAGATTAAAAGAAGAATCTGCAGTATATCCGAGGCGCTCATTCGGAGAAGAAGATCAAAAATATATGGCGTTGATTGAGAAGGTGAAAAAGAGGCAGGAAGAACTGAAACTTCAGGGGCAGGAATCTGTGCTTCTCCGAGAAGAACCTTTTGTGAATGTGAAAGACGGGATTAATTTTCAGGTACATTTGATGATCTGGGAGAAGGGGATCGTGAATAGGAAAGTGGTAGTGGAGAGTTATGAATTATAATGGGCAAGTGTTAGGAAAACGATTGTGGTGATATGAGTGAGTGTCTATGTACCCGTCCCCTAGTCACTTATAGAAAAAAACAATAAAAATGTCGAAATATCAAGTTAATCAATTGGACTTCTGCCCCGAAAAACGATAAAATAATATCAAAAGGGTGGGATGAGGAAGTATGTTAAAGCCCGATACGAAAGGAGTTCTGGCTAATTCAGTAAAGGAACTTCTTAAAGAAAATTCGTTTACCGATATAGGTGTTCAGGACATTGTACGATACAGTCGAGTATCAAGAACAGCATTTTATAATCACTTCAAGGATAAATATGATCTTGTCTGCTGGATTTACAGGACAGATGCAGACCAGATCTGCAAAGGGTTTACTGGCGAAAACTGGAGGAAATATCATACCAGACTTCTTGAGTATATGTTAAAGGAACGGGATTATTATATCAACGTTTCTTCTTATCATGGGCAAAATTGTATAGAAGATTATGTGACTGATTATGCGGTGGCATGTATGGAAAGCCATTTGAAACGAGAGCTGGGAGTTTGCGAACTTTCGGAAGAAGTTATGATTTCACTTTATATGTGGAATTTGACAAGAACGACAGTAATTTTCAGGTGGATACGTTCGAAGGATAACAGAAGTCCTAAAGAAATAACACAACTGATATGCGGTTGTATACCGGAGCCAATCAGTGCATTCTATCATTAGTTTATGGGAAATATGTGAAGAGTTTCAAGAAACTGCGGATCATATTTCCCATAAACTTTTTATTATACACCTAATCAATGCCATAGAAGCTTTACATTTCGCGCTATTTGTTAACCTTATGAACAACAAGGAATGTTTGTAAATTCCGATTTCTATGAATTCCTTTTATAATCAAAGTGATATTTAGGTTATACTCTCGCAGAAGATGCAGACAAACTGGTGAGAGACAAAAAGGAGGATACTTTTATGAAGAAAAGAATCTTAGCAATCTTTCTTGCATCGGTTATGGCAGTAGGTTTGATTGCCGGATGTGGTGGAAAGAGTGAAGAGAAGACAACAGACACAAAAGAAGAGACACAAAAGGAAGAAGCAACTGGAGAAAAAATTGAAGGCGGTTCCATTGTTCGAGCAATGCCTACAGACATTTCAAGCTTAAATATCCTATACGAAACAGGTGATGAAGGAATGACTATGTTAAAACCTGTTTATGATCCGCTTTATATTGTTTCAAAAGATGGTGTTCGTTACTATCTTGCTGAAAGCCATGAAGTATCTGATGATGGACTTACGATTACAGTAAAGCTTCGCGACAATTTGAAATGGCATGATGGAGAGAGTATCACAACAGACGATGTACTGTGGAATTTTGAATTTCGTATGAATCCTGATAATAAATCAAGCAGTGGAACGAAAGTAAATCAGAAACCAGTTACAGTTGAAAAGATTGATGAATTGACATTTTCTGTGAAACTTCCAGAAGTTTCTGCTTCGTACGTGGCAACTCTCGGATCAATGAAACTGATTCCGAAACATGTCTATGAAGGAGAGGAAAACATAGCTTCTTCAGCATTGAACACTACACAGGGTGTTGGTTCTGGTCCATATAAAGTAAAAGAATGGAAAAAAGGCGAAAGTCTCACACTTGAAAAATTTGATGATTACTATCGCGATGTTAATCTTGATACAGTTATATTTAAAATTATGCCAAATGAAAGTGCACAGGAAATTGCATTTGAAAATGGAGAGTTGAATATTATTCGTGTATCTACCATTGACAAGTATGAAAAATATGCTGCAAATGACAATTATGAAATGGTAACATTGGACGAAGGCAGAATCAACTACATGGGATTTAATTCGAACAGTGAATTGATGAAAAACATTGAAGCCAGAAAAGCAATTGCGACGGCTTTAGATGTTCCTGCAATTGTAGAAGGAGCATATGGTTCTGACGACATTGCCGTTCCGGCGAAAACTGTTTTCTGTGATCAGAATTTCTATTATGAAGATATTGATGGATACAAACATGATCTTGAAGAAGCAAAAAAACTGGTAAAAGAAGCCGGACTTGAAGGAAAAACACTTCAGCTTGTTTATAACTCAAGCCGTGCAAATATGGAAGACTGTGCATTAATTATCCAGCAGCAGTTGAAAGAAGTTGGTATTAACGTTGAAGTAACTGGTTATGAAACACAAGGATTTTTTGAAAAATTCTTCTATACTGATTTAGGAGATTGGGATTTAGGATTGAATGGTTATTCAACAAATGGAGACAATCAGGGAGATGAGTACATGTTTAGTAATCAGGGATTTTTAAGTAAAAACTTATGTACAACTGATGAAATTGCCGATTTGTGGAATAAAGGAGATGCAACAACCGATCCAGAAGAACGTGCTCAGATTTATGCCGAATTACAGCAACAGATTAAAGATGCATATACAATGGTTCCGATCTCTGACTGCAACTTCATTTTAGCTGTAGACAAGCATCTAAAAGGATGTGATGCGATTAATGTAGTACCGGTATTCGAAGACTATACACAGCTTTACATGACAAATTAATAACTAATTAAAACTGTAAAAGAAGGGGTTGGAAGAACGGAATGTTTCTCACAGTCCCTTCTTTTTTTGAAAAGGAGACAATATGAGAAGGTATATTGTAAAAAGAATCTTGCAAATGATACCAGTAATTATACTTGTGTCAATCTTTTCGTTCATGATTATTCATTTTGCACCGGGAGATCCGATAAATATGTATATCAGGCAAGATATGACACAGCAGGAAATTGATGAGCTCCGCGTAGATTTGGGATTAGATGGCACAATCGCAGAACAGTATCTGGCATGGTTGTCAAATATTTGCAGAGGAAACTGGGGAAATTCATTGATTAATCATCAACCAGTTGCAAAACAGATTTTTGAAAAACTTCCTGCAACATTGCTTTTAATGGGGACGTCATTTGTTTTGTCAATTTTAATGTCAATTCCACTTGGTTTGGTGTCTGGAATGAGAAAAAATAAGGCTGCAGACCAGTTTATCAGCATATTTGCATATATTGGAATCTCTATTCCCGCTTTTTGGCTTGCGTTAATGTTGATAATCATCTTTTCGCTGAACTTGCACTGGCTTCCCAGTAATGGAATGAGAACAGTAGGAAGTAATTCGGTTCTTGATATTTTGTGGCATTTAATTCTGCCCGGGATCGTATTAAGCGTAGGGAATACAGCAGTATTTACACGATATATTCGTTCTAACACCATTACTCAGTTGGAAGAAGAATATGTTCTGACAGCAAAAGCCAAAGGTGTTTCAAAAAGACGAATTATGACAGGACATGTTTTGAAAAATTGTTTGCTTCCAATTATTACTATTGCAGGTATGAATCTTGCCAGTCTGGTTACCGGCTCCTTTATCATTGAATCAGTTTTTGGATGGCCAGGCATGGGAACTCTCGGAATGAGCGCTATTAATTCAAGAGATTACCCAATGATCATGGGATTTACAATGTTGTCTTGTGTAATTTTGATTATAGGAAATTTCATTGCGGATTTATTATATGGGGTGGCAGATCCACGAATTAAGCAGGAGGTAAAAAAAATACATGAATCTTGATAATGATAAAATAATATTGGAGGAAATAGAAAAAGAAGATGCATTTGATCCTGCAAATCGTGAAAATAAAGTGCAAGATGAAATTTATGAGAGAGGCATCTTCTATAATCTTCTGATGAGTTTAAAAGAAAACAAATTGGCAATCATCTGTTTGATTATTTTAATTATTATTATAATTGCCTCACTTCTTGCACCACTTTCCCCATATGATCCAGATGCAATGGATTTAAGGAGTAAGCTTTTACTGCCAAATAAAGAACATTTCTTTGGTACAGATAATTTAGGGCGAGATTACTTTACGCGCGCTTTGTATGGGGGGCGTGTATCATTGACTGTGGGGTTTTTCTCGATGTTGGTTTCAGTCATAGTGGGAACCATATATGGAACTATAAGTGGATATATAGGTGGTACAATAGACAATTTAATGATGCGTGCAGTAGATATTTTCATGTCTGTTCCAAGTTTTCTCCTGATTATCATAATTAATTCATTCCTTTCGCCAAGTATGTTTACTATGGTTGTTATTATTGGTATGTTCTCATGGATGGGAGTTGCCAGAATCGTACGTGCGGAGACAATGTCTTTAAAAGAAAGAGACTTTGTTCTTGCTGCTAAAAATATGGGGGCAGGAAATATGGAAATTATGCTCATACATATTATTCCCAATATGATACCATCGATTATAGTTGCCGCAAGTATAAGTATAGCTAGAGCCATTTTAACAGAGTCTTCTTTGAGTTTTCTTGGATTCGGAGTAAAACTTCCGATGTCTTCCTGGGGGAGTATGCTTCAGAATGCGCAATCTCAGATTATGGATGTGCCAACATTAGCCTTGTTCCCAGGAGCATTAATATTATTAACAGTACTTAGTTTTAATGTCCTTGGAGATGTTTTACGAAACGCATTAGAACCTAAAATGGTAAAATAAAGGAGTAAAAATATGACGGATAAAGAGTTGCAGGAATATGTTGTAAAAATGCGCAGACATTTTCACAAATATCCGGAACTTGGACTAAAAGAAGAAAAGACAAGTGCAAGAATACAAAAAGAGTTGGAAGAATTTGGATATAATGTCAAAAGATTTCAAAAGTGCCCTACAGGAATTATTGCTGAGATCCATGGCAGAAAACCCGGAAATAATATTGTAGCACTCCGGGCAGACATGGATGCTTTACCAATACAGGAGGAAAGCGGTGAATCTTTTTCTTCGAAAAATGCAGGTGTTATGCATGCATGTGGACATGATGCACATGTCGCTATGCTTTTGGGAGCTGCCCGATTGTTAGCAGAGGCGGCAGATGATTTTGGCGGTACAGTTCGCCTTTTATTTGAACCGGCAGAAGAATTTGCCGGGGCCGGAAAACAGATGTTGGCTGAAGGTGCTTTAGACGGGGTTGAAACAGCTTTTGCGATTCATGTTCAAGAAGGAATTCCTACGGGGAAAATCCGGGTACAAGAGGGGATTTGTATGGCTGGAGCAGGGTTCTTTTCACTTACTGTTAAAGGAAAAGGCGGACACGGTTCAGCGCCAGACTGTGGTATTGATGTGATTCCGGCGGCATCAGCTATTGTAATGAACTTACAGACGATTATAAGCAGAGAAATAAGTCCACTAGACTCGGCAGTTGTATCTGTTGGAACGTTTCATGCTGGAACAAAAGCAAATATTATTGCAGATGAAGCGCAACTTACAGGATCTTTAAGATATTACAGCAAGAAAATTCAAGAGCAGTTGCCGGTGGCTGTAAGACGTGTAGTTGAGTCTACTGCTGCTGCTTATCGTGTTCAGACAGATTTAATTTGCCAGTGTGGTCTGCCGCCGGTAATCAATGATGCAAATTGCAGTCGTTTGGCAACAGAGTGTGCAGTTGCGTTAATGGGACACAAATGTCTTTATGAGGGAAATCCTTCCACAGGTTCTGATGATTTTGCCTATTATCTGGAAAAAGTTCCAGGTGTATATGCGTTTTTAGGAGTTGGAAATGAATCGGAAGAAGAACGAAGTCCGGCACATAGCAGTGGCTTCAAAATTGACGAAAGTATGCTGTATTTTGGAGCACGCATGTATACAGAATATGCATTGCGTTATTTGAAAGGGAGAAATTCAGATGAATAATTTAATTGAGGTGAAAAATCTGTGTGTCTCATATCAGACTTATGCGGGCGAGGTGAAATCTGTCAGGGGTGTTAACTTTACGGTAGAAGAAGGAGAAACTCTTGCAATAGTAGGAGAATCCGGGTGTGGAAAAACAGTAACAGCCAAGACGATCATGGGACTGATCCAGTCACCTGGTATAGTGAAAGAAGGCAGTGAAATTATTTATGCGGGTAAGAATCTGATAGGGCAGTCTGAAAGAGAATGGGAATCTTATCGTGGTGGAGAATGTGCCATGATTTTCCAGGATGCTTTGGCAGCTTTGAATCCAACCATGTCCGTTGGAAAGCAGATAGCAGAAAATCTTATCATACATAAAAAAATGAAAAAAAAGGATGCGATGAAGAAAGCAGTTGAACTTCTTGGAAAAGTTGGAATCCCGGAGCCTGAAAAGAGAATAAAGCAGTATCCACATGAATTTTCGGGAGGAATGAGACAACGAGTTATGATAGCAATTGCTCTCGCATGCAGTCCGAAACTGTTAATTGCAGATGAACCAACCACTGCGTTAGATGTGACGATACAGGCACAGATTTTGGAATTGTTGAAAGAATTGCAAAAAGAACTAAAAACATCTATAATATTAATTACGCATGATTTAGGGGTCGTAGCAGATATGGCAGACCATATTGCTGTCATGTATTCTGGAAAAATTGTTGAAAAGGGATGTGGACGAGATATTTTTTATCATCCGAGACATCCATATACATGGAGTCTTCTAAATGCGGTTCCAAGACTGGATGGAGATCGAAAGAAGAATCTAGTATCTATTGAGGGCACTCCACCAGATCTTCTTCTTCCGATTAAAGGATGTGCATTTGCAGACAGATGTCCGTACTGTATGAATATCTGTACAAGACAGGAACCACCGGTATTTCAGTTTGATGGAAATCATAAGGCATCTTGTTGGTTACATCATGAAAAAGGAAAAAAAGAATGTCCATTTGAGACGGGAGGCGCATTATGTGTGGAAAAAGCATAAAAATGGAACCAGTCCTTAAAGTATCCCATTTGAAAAAATATTTTCCTATGGGGAATAATCAGATATTGAAAGCAGTTGATGATGTTTCGTTCGAAATATATCAGGGAAAAACCCTTGGGTTGGTAGGGGAGTCGGGATGTGGAAAAACAACCTGTGGGCGAACCTGTACAGGTTTATATTCCCGTACCGGAGGACAAGTGTTATTTAAAGGACAGGATGTCCATGAGATGCGTGGAAAAGACAGGAAAGATTTTACCAAAAAAGTACAAACAATTTTTCAGGATCCATATGCTTCTCTAGATCCACGTATGAAAGTGAACGACATTATAGCAGAAGGAATGCGGATTCATCATATGGCTTCCAAAAAGGAAGAACGGGAAATAGTACAGGAATTGTTAAGACAGGTAGGTCTTCAAAGTGAGCATGCAAACAGATACATTCACGAATTTTCCGGCGGACAGCGTCAAAGGATTGGAATTGCAAGAGCATTAGCAATTCATCCGGAATTTCTGGTATGTGATGAACCTATTTCTGCACTGGATGTTTCTATTCAGGCACAAATTGTAAATTTACTTCGGGAAATGCAGGATAAAATGGGGCTTACATATTTATTTGTAGCACATGATCTTTCTATGGTGAGACATATTTCAGATCAGGTTGCTGTAATGTATCTGGGTAAAATTGTAGAATTAACATCTTCAGATGAATTATACTCACATCCTGTCCATCCATATACACAGGCGCTTTTGTCTGCAATTCCGATACCTGATCCTGATGTAGAAGCAACACGAGAACGTATTGTTTTAAAAGGCGATGTGCCTAGTCCGATTTCACCCCCAAAAGGATGCCGTTTCCGAGGAAGATGCAAGTATGCAACTGCCAAATGCGGGGAAATCGAACCTGAAATGAAACAGATTGGAACGGGTCATTTTGTGGCCTGCCATTTGTATAACAAGGAGGATGCATAAATAATGAAGTATGATTTTACAACAATTATGGATCGTTTAGGAAAGGATGCCATAGCAGTTGATGTGCCGGAAAAATCCCCGGCATTCGGACCTCGTGATGAGGGGTTTGATTTTATCCCCATGTGGGTAGCGGATATGAATTTCGCGACCGTCCCGACTGTGCAGGAAGCAATCAGCGAGCGACTTTCGCATCCGGCATTTGGATATTTTTCAACAAGAGAAGAGTACTATCAGGCGATCATCAACTGGCAGGAGACACGGAACCATGTCACTGGTCTCACGAAGGAATGTATCGGATACGAGAATGGTGTACTTGGCGGACTTGTCTCAGCGCTAAATGCATTTGCAGCTCCCGGAGACAGTGTTCTGGTACACAGTCCGACTTATATCGGGTTCACAGGAAGTATTACCAATGCCGGATACAAGATCGTCCTCAGTGAGCTCAAACGTGATGCAGAAGGAATCTGGCGAATGGATTATGACGACATGGATCAGAAGATCAAGAAGAATAAGATCCACGTTGCGGTCTTCTGCAATCCGCATAATCCGACCGGAAGAGTATGGGAGCGCGAAGAGCTGGAAAAAGCAATGGAAGTGTATCGGAAGAATGACTGTATCGTGATTTCAGATGAAATCTGGTCCGATATCATTTTAAATGGAAATCATCATACTCCGCTGCAGTCGGTCAGCGAAGATGCAAGAAATCGTACAATGGCACTTTACGCACCGAGCAAGACATTTAATCTGGCGGGACTGATTGGAAGCTATCATATTATTTATAATTCTTATCTGCGTGACCGCGTACGCGCCTGCAGCAGTAAGTGCCATTATAATTCCATGAATGTATTGTCCATGTATGCTCTGATGGGAGCTTACAGACCGGAAGGTATGGAATGGGTCGATGAACTGCGGGAAGTATTGTCCGGAAATGTGAACTACGCATATGATTATATTCTGGAACATTTTGATGGCGTGACGTTAAGCAAGCCGCAGGGAACCTATATGTTGTTCCTGGACTGCACCGAGTGGTGCGAAAAAAATGGCAAGACGATGGATGAGCTACTGAAAGCGGGATATCGTGTAGGTGTCGGCTGGCAGGATGGAAGACCGTTTCACGGAGAACATTCGATCCGAATGAATTTGGCGCTTCCGTTTACAAGGGTGCAGGAGGCGTTTGAACGATTGGATAAGTATGTTTTCAATCCATAAACTTATTTAGGGATGAAACTTCGATTGTTTTTCCCCATTCCGCATGGTATAATTTTCTGACAGAAAAGGAAACTTTTCAGACTTTTGATGATGAAGATAAAGGAGAATGTATGGAAAATTTTACATTTTATGCACCAACGTATTTTGCGTTTGGCAAAGACACGGAAAATGAAACAGGAAAATATGTAAAACGTTTCGGGGGAACAAAAGTATTGATTCACTACGGCGGCGGTTCCGTTATCCGCTCCGGACTGCTTGAGCGCGTGAAGAAATCATTGGAAGAAGAACAGATTGGTTATGTAGAACTTGGCGGTGTAAAGCCGAATCCGAGAAGCGGACTCGTATATGAAGGAATCGAACTCTGCCGGAAAGAAGGCGTGGATTTTATTCTCGCTGTGGGTGGAGGGAGCACGATCGACTCAGCCAAAGCGATCGCGGCAGGCGTCCCGTATGATGGGGATTTCTGGGATTATTATCAGGGCGGTATTGTAAATGAGGCCGTGCCGATCGGTACGGTGATCACAATCTCGGCAGCAGGAAGCGAAGGCTCTGCTGATTCTGTCATCACGAAAGAAGAGGGAATGTATAAGCGATCCACTACGGGGGAAGCACTGAGACCCAAATTTACGATTATGAATCCTGCCCTGACGCAGACACTGCCGGCTTATCAGACTGCGTGCGGCATTACGGATATCATGGCACATTTGTACGAGCGTTATCTGACGAATACCAAAGAAGTGGAATGTACAGACCGGATGATCGAAGCTCTGCTTCTGACGATGATCCACGAGGGGCCAAGAGTGATCGAAGATCCGGATAATTATGATGCACGTGCCAATATCATGTGGGCCGGGATGATGGCGCATAATAATTCCTGTGGTGTGGGAAGAAGTCAGGACTGGACGAGCCATTGCATTGAGCATGAGCTTTCGGCAATGTATGACTGCGCACATGGTGCAGGGCTTGCTGTGGTTATGCCGGCTGTCTTTACTTATAATCTTCACCATGATGTCATGCGTTTTGCGCAGATCGCGGTAAGAGTATGGGGATGTCAGATGGATTTCCAGAATCCGGAGAGAACAGCAAAAGAAGGAATCGAAGCACTCAGGAATTTCCTGATTTCAATTGGTATGCCAAAAAATTTTGAAGAACTCGGAGCAAAAGAAGAAGATATTGAGAAACTTGCATATACCTGCTGCTATGGAGATGTGGAAAACGGAACAACCGGTGGTTTTGTTACATTGAATCAGCAGGATGTGGAAAATATATATCGCCTGATGCTGTAAAAATGAATTGGATACGCGAAAACCCGCCAACCTTTCGGCTGACGGGTTTCGTTGTTTTTATAGTTATCTAAAGGAATGAGAGTAAAGTGTGGCAATCGGGTTCCCCCGATTGCGCTACTTTATGAGGGGGGAGATAGTTGTGTTATCAACTATCTGGTACTTAGTATACCCTGAAAATATGTCCAAAATGTGATGAGACCATTAAAGAAATCGAAAAAATATAAAAAACTTCTTAAGAAAGCTACAAAAAATGTCTTAATTATTCTTTGCTGTGATAAGATAAAGGCAAATAGCGATGTGGAGGTGCTGCATATGAGGATTACCAATCTTCGGATTAAAAATTTCAAATCTATCCGTAATATGTACATCAAAGAGATTGAAAATGCATTAATTCTGGTGGGAAAGAATAATACCGGAAAGACAGCAGTGCTGGAGGCCGTCTGTGCGGTGGGCGGGACCTATCAGATCTGTACGGAAGATTTTCAGGAAGACTTCCCGAATATTGAAATATTTATGACGCTTGAGATAACAGAAGAAGATTTGCATGTACTTCATCAGAACGGCATTGTAAGTCAGTACAGAAGATATGATATCTGGTTTCAGGATTTCTGCAAAAAACTGCCTTCTTTTCAAGACGGTGAAGTGGACTTTGAGTTTGTGGCGAATCGGGATGGAAAGATACGTTATAGTGATGGTGTGAAGAAGAATAACCCTTATATTTTAGAGGTATTTCCGAGAATTTATCACGTAGATGCACAGAGAAATCTCAGGCAGCTTCAGGATGATATTCTTCTGCTTCAGGAGGATGAACTGCTCAAGAAGATGCGTGCGGATTGTTGTATGTTTGAACGCGCCAAGAAGTGTACACATTGTTTTTCATGTATCGGACTGATCAATCAGAAAACGCCGGAAGAAATGAATGCGTTTGAGGCGGCTAAGCTTCTGGATTATAAGCTTTACCAGCTGAATCTGGATGCATTTGCGAGAAAAGTGAATCAGAATTTCCGCAAAAACGGCGGACAGGCGGAGATTATTTATTCTATGAATCGTGACGTGGAACGTATGCTGCAGGTGACTGCCGAGATACGGGGAAAATCCAGGAATGAAACACATCCGGCGGAACACATGGGCAAAGGGATGAGGAGTATTTACATGCTTTCCCTTTTGGAA
The DNA here is from genome assembly GCA_022774325.1 of bacterium. Classification (GTDB taxonomy): domain Bacteria; phylum Bacillota; class Clostridia; order Lachnospirales; family Lachnospiraceae; genus Allocoprococcus. The sequence goes on from JALFNN010000095.1 coordinate 14,145, forward strand.
ACAGGACTGGATGATGAGAATGCGCTCCCATGCATTGTGATCGTGGAGACGCCGGAAATCTTCCTGCATCCACAGCTCCAGAAAGTAAGTGGAGATATTCTGTATCGGCTGGCAAAACAAAAGCAGGTCATGTTTTCCACACATTCTCCGAACCTACTTCCCAATTTCAACAATCGTCAGATTCGCCAGATTGTAGAGGATGAGGACGGATTTTCGCAGGTGAAAGAGAAGACGGATATCAGTGCGGTGCTGAATGACCTGGGATACTCGGCAAATGATCTGATGAACGTGGATTTTGTATTCATCGTGGAAGGAAAGCAGGACAAAAGCCGTCTGCCGCTTCTTCTCAGAAAATACTATTCCGAGATATATGATGAACAGGGAAAGCTCTCCAGAGTTGCGATTATTACAACGAACAGCTGCACAAACATCAAGACGTATGCGAATTTAAAATATATGAACCAGATTTATCTGAAAGATTCGTTCCTTATGATCCGTGATGGAGACGGCAAAGACAGTGAAAAGCTGAAGCGCAGTTTGTGTCGTTATTATGAAGAACGCAATCTGGAGGACGCAGACGGACTGCCGCGCGTGACAGAGAAAAATGTACTGATTTTGAAGTATTATTCTTTTGAAAATTATTTCTTTAATCCCTGTATTATGGCGAAGATCGGGATCGTTGATTCGGAAGAAGCGTTTTATGAAGCGTTCCTCGTAAAATGGAAGGAATATTTGTATCGCCTTTCCAGCGGCAAAAAGCTTCGGGAAGTAATCGGACATGATCTTATATGTGTGCAGGATGTGAAAGATCATATGGAAGAGATTCGGATCCATATGCGGGGACATAATCTTTACGATATTTTCTATGGAAGGTACAAGGACCGAGAGGAAGAAATCCTTGGAGAATATATCGATCTGGCGCCGAGAGAGGATTTTGAAGACATTCTTGACGCGATAGACCGATTTATCTATTTTGAAAATCGAAAATGTTAAGTGAAATTATTGAAATGGCAGGTGTGATTATTCCTGTTGCGGTGGTCGTGGTAATCCTTGTTCTGTTTTTGGCTACAGAGTATGTGAAAGCATCTCCCGATACGGCATTTATCATTTCCGGTCTGAGGAAACAGCCAAAAGTCCTGATCGGTAAAGCAGGCATCAAGATTCCGTTTCTTGAAAAGAAGGATGCTTTGAATCTGCAGTTGATTCCAATCGATGTGAAGACATCGAGTGCGGTTCCGACAGCCGATTATATTAACATCCGGGTCGATGCGGCCGTCAATGTGAAGATCAGTGATGATGAACAGAGACTTGGACTGGCGGCTCAGAACTTCCTGAATCAGCCGACAGACTATATCAAGCAGGTTGCAAGAGAAGTTCTGGAAGGTAACATGCGTGAGATCGTCGGCAAGATGAATCTGGAGGAAATGGTTTCAGACCGCCAGAAATTTGCGACACTTGTAAAAGAGAACTCCGAGCCGGACCTTGCGGCGATGGGACTTGATATTGTCAGCTTTAACGTGCAGAATTTTGTGGATGAGAATGGTGTCATTGAGAACCTTGGTGTGGATAATATCGTTAAGATCCAGAAAAATGCGGCGATTTCAAGAGCAGAAAGTGAAAAAGAAATCGCCCGGGCTCAGGCGATCGCCAAGAAAGAGGTGAACGATGCACAGGTAAGTTCCGAACTGGAGATTGCCAATGCAATTGCAAAAGCACAGAAAGAAAAAGCAGTTGTAAAGGCGGAGGCTGACAGAGAGTCAAAAGAAGCGCAGATCAATGCGGAACCACTCGCAAAAGTTGATAAGATTACGATGTACGGTGAAGGAAATTCCGCAAAACTGATGAAAGATATTATGGGAACTCTGAATCAGGTGACGGATGGACTCAAAGAATCCACAGGAATTGATCTGCAGGCAGTGCTGGCAGGATTTGCCGGGGCGAAAATAGCTGAAAACAGTGACAAGAATGATAATGAATAAAGAAAATCCGCCAGTCATGGGGACTGGCGGATTTCTTTATCGTTATCTAAAGGAATGAGAGTAAAGTGCGGCAATCGGGAATCCCCGATTGCGCTTACTTTATGAGGGGGGAGATAGTTGTGTTATCAACTATCTGACTCTAAGTATATACTGAAAATGTGTCTAAAGTATGAGTAGATTCTAAAAGAAATCGAAAATTTCTTAAATGAAAATTAAGAAAACTCCCCGCATGCTCTTAAAAAATCTTTGATAATCTTGTATACTGTAGAGGAGGTGATGAATATGTCTACAATTTTAGTTTGTGACGATGATAAAGATATCGTAGATGCGATCGATATTTACCTTACTCAGGAGGGATATCAGGTGCTAAAAGCCTATAATGGCGAAGAAGCAATCAAAGTTTTAAAGGAAAAGGAAGTGGATCTTCTGATTATAGATGTCATGATGCCGCGTCTTGACGGAATCAGGGCGACCTTAAAGATTCGGGAAGAGATGAGTCTGCCGATCATTATTTTATCAGCGAAGTCGGAAGATGCAGATAAGATTCTGGGACTGAATATCGGTGCGGATGATTATATGACGAAACCGTTCAATCCGCTTGAATTGGTTGCAAGAGTGAAATCTCAGTTGCGTCGTTATACCCAGCTTGGAAGTACATCAAAAGAAGACAGCAAATATGAATTTAAAACCGGAGGACTGGTCATCCGGGATGATTTAAAGCGGGTGACCGTGGATGGTGAGACAGTCAAATTAACTCCTATTGAGTATAATATTCTACTTTTACTGGTCAAAAATCAAGGAAAAGTATTTTCAATCAATCAGATTTATGAAAGTATCTGGAATGAAGAGGCGATCGGCGCAGATAATACGGTTGCGGTACATATCCGGCATATTCGTGAAAAGATAGAGATTAATCCAAAGGAACCTCGCTATCTTAAAGTCGTCTGGGGTGTAGGGTATAAGGTGGAAAAAATATAATCAGGAGGCGACAGTATGAATAAATGGTATAGGAGTGCGCCATGTAAGGGAGTTCTTCTTGTGTTGGAACATCTGATGGCGTCAACTGCGGCGGTCTGTCTTGTGTGGATGATGACTTGTTATATGAATGGCGGTATGGCGGCGATTTTGGATAAACCGGAGCAGAAATACGAAGACTCCAAAGCTTTTGAAGAACAGCTTCAGGGAGTTGCATCGGACATAATCTGGGCTGAACCCAGAATGGAAGAATTCGAAACAGAAGGAGTCTATGATGAAAATAAGACGGTAGACCTCAGAGAATTCCTGGATGATGAAACAATCTCGGGTGAGAATAAAAGCGGTCTGGCATATAGGCTTGGTGATTTGTATGAATGGGGGATAACCGGGGTATATGGAAACTATGGGGCGACAGCGGATATCGATAAAAAAATCATAGTCTGTAAGCGTGAAGATGGTACATACCAGTATTTTTACCAGGATGAATTTCAGAAAATGCTTGAGGATGGATCACTAAGATTTTCTACGATAGAAGAAGCAAAGAGCTTCGGGTACGAAACACAGGAAGAGATATTTGGATTACTGTTAAACGGAGAGGTAGGCTATGAGAGCCTATACAAAAATCTGCTCGACAGTGATGGGAGAATTGCATTTACCAGCTTTTGGCTATACGACGGGTACATGGTAGAAGAAACATATAAACCGCTGGGAGTATCAAATCTGGTGGAACTGGTGAATACAGATCCGAGATGGAATGGAAAACTGAGTGAAGTGATGGAGGCAATCGCAGAAGCGGTGGATCAGATTAATAATGAAGTGGATAACTGCCGGACGATCCTGAATGAATGGTCGGAAGGAAATTCGAATCTTTATTATTTGCTGGTGGACAGAAAAACAGGAAAAATCTATTCCAATAGGGCAGAGATTTTGAGAATGTCAGATTGGAAAGAGGGCATTGAGTACATCAAGAAATATGGAAAATATGTTGTTGTTACGCCAAAACTTGCTGAGTTTGAAAGTAATATGAAGAAATCGGCAACGGTATGGAAAAGTGTGATTTCGTCTTTTGTACGGACTAATGATTATGTTTGTGCATTTGCGGTTGATACTACATATCCGGTTCAGGACCAATTTTACCAGGAAAATGAAGTGTATAGTGAATATGCTCCCGTTTACAGGACGGTCTTTGGAATCGGAATAACAGCGGTAATTATTTTTTTGATTTGCCTGACGTGGCTTACAATCATATCCGGCCGTTCCAACCGTGAGGAGGGAGTCTGCCTTCTTACGATAGACAGAATGAAGACGGAAATTTTCATTGTGATTGTGGGAGGTGCATGTGCCCTGGCTGTAACTGCTGTTGCTTATGTATGTGATTCTATCTTTAGTCAGGGATATTATCATTATGCGACATCAACAACCACCAGTTCGACATCCTATGCAATTTCCAATGGATATATTTTGTGGACGTGGGACAGTGTCATATTGTTGGGCATGGCTTTTATGCTGCTCTGCGTGGCAGTTTCGATCTTGTGGTTTGGAATGACAAGAAGAATCAAAGCACATACGATCTGGAAAAACAGTCTTTTCTGCTGGATATGCAGGTTTATAAAAATGATGTTTTCCAATATCAATGCTTTGTGGGGGACGTTGGTCGGATTTGGAGTATTTACTCTGCTTCACTGGTTTGCTGTCGGTTGGGCGTGGCAAGCACCTTTCTGGCTCATCGTCATGCTGGCGGCGGAAGCGGTGGCGCTTGTTGTAGTGGTTCGTTCGACACTCGGACGCAATAGGATCAGAAAAGGAGTGTCTGCAATTGCGGAGGGACAGGTTGATTATCAGATTCCACTGGAAGGATTGAGCGGTGAGCAGCGGGGAGTGGCGGAACAGATTAATAAGATTGGAGACGGGTTGGATCGTGCGCTGGAAGCAAGTATGAAAAATGAGAGGATGAAAACGGATCTGATCACCAATGTTTCGCATGATATCAAGACGCCTCTGACTTCCATTATCAATTATGTGGAACTTTTAAAACGTGAGAATTTCGAGGATCCGAAGATACAGAATTATCTTCAGATTCTGGAAGAAAAAGCGTTTCGTCTGAAAACGTTGACGGAAGATGTAGTGGAAGCCTCCAAGGTCAGCAGCGGTAACATTAAACTGGAGAAAATGAATCTGAATCTGGTCGAGTTGGTCAATCAGACCTACGCAGAGCTGGAAGAAAAATTTACAGACAGGAACCTTCATTTGGTTGTGAATCTTCCGGAGGAACCGGCAATTATATTTGCGGATGGCAGAAGAATGTGGCGCGTATTATTTAATGTATTCAATAATGCGGCAAAATATGCGATGGAGGGCACCAGAGTGTATGTTGATCTGATGACCGTGGGACAGGAGATCCGCTTTACTTTGAAAAATGTGTCAGAACAGCCTTTGAATATTTCTGCGGATGAGTTGACAGAGCGTTTTATCAGGGGAGATCTTTCACGAAGTACGGAAGGAAGCGGTCTGGGATTATCGATAGCAAAGAATCTTACAGAATTACAGGGAGGTACTTTTGAATTATATCTGGATGGAGATTTGTTTAAAGTGTTAATCTGTTTTCCGAAAGCAGAATAAGTTAGAAAATGTGAAACCTTTCAGAGAGCGGGAGCCCGGCGCAAGCCGGGCTCCTTATTCATGTGAAAACCCCTTGCGTTTCCAACATTTCCGTTTTACAATATTAGGGTATCTTCGACTATGATTCAGAGGAGTATATTATGGATACATTAAAATCAGTTTTGGATAAAAGTTTTAATATAGATTTTGTTTCTGCGGTGCTCAGTAATCCGCGGGAAAAAGATGGGACGGTGAAGGTTAAAATACGTCCGGTCATGAAGCAGGACAGACTGCTTTTTCAATGTGAAGAATACAGGAACAATCAGGCGTTTCATCTGAATCTGGAGGCGGAAGCGACTTCGGAATATGTGGAAAACCAGATGAAAGTTTTCAAGCAGATGCAGATGGAAACAAGGCAGTTCCGCTACCAGGTTCTTGTTAGTAAGAAAGGCAAGATGACGATACAGAAGAGACTGCAGACTGCTGAAGTGAAAGAAGTGAATTATTCGCACAATCGTGCGAAGCACTATATTCTGGAAGAAGGGAAAACGGTTCCTTTTCTGCGGGATCTGGGAGTTATGACGAAGACGGGAGAAATCGTGCGTACGAAGTTCGACAAGTTTCGCCAGATTAATCGTTTCCTGGAGTTTATTGAAGATATTCTGCCACAGCTGCCAAAGGACAGAGAAGTGACGATCCTGGATTTTGGCTGTGGAAAATCATATTTGACTTTTGCGATGTATTACTATTTGCACGAGCTGAATGGATATGACATCCGTATCATTGGACTGGATCTGAAAACAGATGTGATCGAAGCGTGTAATCAGCTTGCAAAAAAATATGGATACAAGAAACTGAAGTTCCTGGAAGGAAATATTGCAGATTATACCGGAAGCGACGAGGTAGATATGGTTGTGACGCTTCATGCCTGTGATACAGCGACGGATTTTGCGCTTGCGAAAGCTGTGGGATGGAAAGCCAAAGTCATTCTTTTGGTTCCTTGCTGTCAGCATGAGCTCAATGGGCAAATGGCAAAAGAAGTGCTTGCGCCGCTGTTTTCCTATGGGCTGATTAAAGAACGGATGGCGGCACTTGTGACAGATTCGCTCCGTGCGGAGTATTTAAAAAGGGAAGGGTATGATACACAGATTCTGGAATTTATCGATATGGAACATACGCCGAAGAATATATTGATACGGGCCGTATATACGGGAAAACGGGGAGACAATGATGAGGCAATCTGTGCATGCGAGAAAATGCTGCATGTTCAGCCTACGTTGGGAAAATTATTAAAGGGTGAAATATATGATTAAAAAAATAGCGGTGCGCGCAAGTGTTCTTACTGCCGTGTTTATCATGGCAGTGATTGTGTTCAGTTATCTGACCAATCGTGGGAATACGGACATGAGCGCTGATATGGATGGTGCAACATTGCCGAGAATTTCATTTGTGACGGAAGGGTATGAAATTAATTCCATTCCTGGGTATAAGAATGACATGGAGATTCCATCAATGCGCGATACACTCACTCCGGTGGAAAATCGTGAGATAGAACTGCATCTCGAAAAATATGACACTCAGGTTCAGAAGATGACCTGGCAGGTATTTACATTGGACGGCGAAAAATGTCTGCAGCAGGAGACGTTAAAAGAGATTGGTGATGTGGAAACACTCAAGTTAAAGGGCGATGGAATACTGGATGAAGAACGTGTACTTAAGGTGACCCTCCATCTGGAAAATGAGGATGTATATTATTATACAAGAATTCGAAATCAGGAAGGATGCAATTATAAAACATGTCTGGATTTTGCAAATACTTTTCATGAGCGGGCCATGAAGAAAGAGCAGACAGATGAATTGGAGCCCTATCTGGAGACGACATCGGACGGTGCGGTTTCTACTTATCAGACAGTTACGATTCACTCGGATTTGAATCATGTAGTATGGGGAGAACTAAGGCCTCAGGTTGCTGGAGATGTGTTGTGGGAAGTGAAAGAGTGTAATGAGACATATACTTCCATCTTATTGACCTATCGTGTGAGGTGTGCCGGGGTAAGTGACAATCCGGAGGCATTGTATACAGTGAAGGAATTCTTCCGCGTCAGAGTTGTGGGGGATAAGCAGTATTTGATGGATTATAATCGAACAATGACTCAGAATTTTGACGGTACAACGAAGGCACTTGGCAGTAAGGGAATCCTGCTGGGAATCGCACCTGTGGATCTGGAATATCAGATTAATTCAGAGGGCACAATTGTTTCTTTCGTGCAGAATAATGAACTTTGGAATTATGACAAAGATGCCGATGAGATGTCGCTGGTATTCAGCTTTGCAGATGCAGAGAATGTAGATATTCGTAACTTTTATGACCGCCATGAAATTCATATTGTATCGGTGGATCAAGTGGGAAATACAACATTTACCGTGTCGGGATATATGAACCGGGGGACACATGAAGGAGAGACCGGTGTTGCGGTATACTATTTTGACAGTGAGAAGAATTCGGTGGCAGAGAAAGCGTTTGTTCCAAGCAGTAAAGGCTATTATGTCATGAAAGAAGAGCTCGGGAAATATGTGTACTACAGCAATAAAAGCGAAATGCTTTATGTGATGATGGATGGAACCCTTTACAGCGTTGACATGGAAGAAGATACCAGGGAAGTCCTTGTTCGAGGGCTTGAAAACGGACAGTATACGGCTTCACAAGACGGGCATCTGCTTGCGTATCAGGGAATCGGCGGTAAAGTAAATGAATCGGAAAAGATTACGGTTTTGAATTTGCAGACTGGGGATTCTTTTGAAATTGATGCGGAAAATGGTGAATATCTGAAACCAGTAGGATTTATTAAGGATGATTTTGCATATGGAACGCTTAAGTCAGAAGACGGAGGGCAGACACTTGCGGGTCAGTCTGTGTACCCGATGTATAAGCTGCAGATTATCAACCAGAAACAGGAAATTGTGAAGACATATGAAGTGGCTGATGTGTATTTGCTGGATGGCTATATTAATGATAATATGCTGCAGCTGAACCGGGTAGCGAAAAACGGAAATATTTATATGGCGATCACGCCGGATTATATCACAAATAACGAAGAACAGGCAGAGAGTAACATTAAACTGGAGTCCTATACAGAAGATACGCGGCAGAAAGTAATGCGTCTGACTTATGAAGACGGAATCAAAGACAGTAATGCCAAGCTCCTCAAGCCAAAGCAGGTATTGTTCGATAAGTCGATGACGATTCGGTTTGATGAGTCAACGATGGATGGCAAGTATTATGTATATGCGCTTGGAGAATTGCAGGGAGTTTATGAACGCGCAAGTTATGCTGTGATAAAAGCCAATGAAGTGAACGGTGTTGCGGTTTCCTCCAGACAGGCGTATGTTTGGGAAAGAGGAAACTGGCCTTCCGTGTATGAGGTGGAGAATATGACGGAATTCCAGATGGAAGAGGGCGAAACCGCAATGGCTGCCTGCTTGCAGCAGATGCTTCAAAAAGAGGGAAAAACAGCTGATGTGGTGAAAGAGCTGAATGATGGGAAATCTCCGGAAACGATTCTCAGTACGTATATCGGAGGGGAGGGGCTGGACCTGACCGGATGTACAACGGAAGAGATCCTATATACGATCAGCCGTGAGACACCAGTTATTGCGATGTTTGAGAATGGGCATACAGTGCTGGTCATCGGATATAATAAAACGAATATTGCATATCTGGATCCGGCGGACGGGAAGAGATACTCTGTTACGTTTGCAGAAATGGAAAGCAAGGTCGGAGCTAGCGGAAATACATTTATCGGTTATGTGAAATAGTAAAAAATAAGAAAGTCAGGTAATAATATGAATCATATGGAACGAAATGAATTATGCTGGTGCGGAAGCGGTAAGAAATACAAAAAATGCCATCTTGCCATTGAGGAGAGGATTGCATATCATGAGGAAAAAGGAGAGATTGTGCCGACTCGTGATATTTTGAAGACGATCCCACAGATTGAAGGAATTAAAAAGAGTGCCCGGCTGAATACGGCAGTGCTGGATCATGTGGCTGAACACATTCATGCGGGAATGAGTACAGAAGAAATCGATCGCCTTGTTTATGATTTTACTGTGTCGCATGGAGGAATTCCCGCTCCGCTTCATTATCAGGGATTTCCGAAAAGTGTCTGCACTTCAATCAACAATGAGGTCTGCCACGGGATTCCGGATGAATCCATTATTCTGGAAGAGGGAGATATCATCAATGTGGACGTGTCAACGATTCTGGACGGCTATTTTTCAGATGCTTCCAGAATGTTTATGATAGGAAATGTCAGTGAGCGTGCCAGAAAACTGGTTGAAGTTACGAAAGAATGTGTAGAACTGGGACTTGCACAGGCAAAACCGTGGAATCATCTCGGGGATATTGCCGATGCAATCAATACGTATGCGAAGGCGAACGGATATTCTGTGGTGGAAGATATCGGTGGTCATGGAATCGGATTGGAATTTCATGAAGATCCGTGGGTGAGCTATGTGACCCCGAAGGGAAGCGAGATGCTTCTGGTACCGGGAATGATTTTCACGATCGAGCCGATGATCAATGAGGGAAGCCCGGATTTCTTTGTTGATGAAGAAAATGAATGGACAGTTTATACGGAGGATGACGGACTTTCTGCACAAGTGGAATATATGGTGCTGATTACGGAAGACGGTGCGGAAGTCCTTACAAAATAATTCCAAAGAGTCCACTATTGTTTCTGGAGAAAGAATCAGTTATAATAAAAGAAATGTGGGCGGCGCGAGACGTTATCTGTATGCGGACGCTCTAAAAGGACAGAAAGGATGAGGAGCAATGTTAAGAATAGGAATGCTGACCAGCGGCGGAGACTGCCAGGCACTGAATGCGGCAATGAGAGGTGTTGTAAAAGCGATTTTCTCAAAGCGTGATGATGTGGAGATTTATGGATTTCAGGAAGGTTACAAGGGATTGATCTATTCCAACTTTAAAATGCTGACTTCCAGAGATTTCTCGGGAATTCTGACAGTCGGCGGAACAATCCTCGGAACATCCCGTCAGCCATTTAAACTGATGAGAGTGCCCGGACCGGACGGCATTGATAAAGTGGAAGCGATGAAGCATACGTATCACAAGCTGAATCTGAACTGCCTTGTTGTACTTGGCGGAAACGGAACTCATAAGACAGCCAATCTTCTGAGAGAAGAGGGACTGAATGTAATTACACTGCCGAAGACGATTGATAATGACCTCTGGGGAACCGATATGACGTTTGGATTCCAGAGTGCGGTGGATATTGCAACCGACACGATTGACAGAATCCATACCACAGCAACATCTCACAGCCGTGTATTCATCGTAGAGGTAATGGGACATAAAGTGGGATATGTAACACTTCATGCCGGTATTGCAGGCGGCGCAGATATTATCCTTTTGCCGGAGATCCCGTATAAACTGGATACCATTATCAATGCAATCAATGCCCGTGCAAAAGCTGGAAAGAGATTTACGATTATTGCAGTGGCGGAGGGAGCAATTTCTGAGGAAGATGCAGCGCTTCCGAAGAAGAAACTGAAAGAAAAACAGGCAAAGAAGAAATATCCTTCTGTTGCATATGAATTGGCTGAGAAGATCCAGAACCGTACCGATCAGGAAGTACGTATTACAGTACCGGGTCATACACAGAGAGGCGGAACACCATGCCCGTATGACCGTGTTCTTGCAACGCGTCTGGGTGCCGCAGCCGCGGATCTGATTCTGAAAGAAGATTACGGCTACATGGTGGCAATCAAGAACGGACAGATTAAGAAAGTGCCGCTTGCTGAGGTGGCCGGAAAGCTGAAGATGGTTGATCCGAATTCCGATATTATCAAAGAAGCAAGGATGACCGGTATCAGTTTTGGAAATGAATAGAAACTGAGGAGTAAAAGAACATGTCATATACTGCCTTATACCGCAAGTTCCGGCCTACGGAATTTGAGGACGTGAAGGGACAAGATCACATTATTACAACATTAAAAAATCAGATAAAGGCAGAGAGGATCGGACATGCCTATTTGTTCTGCGGAACAAGGGGAACCGGGAAAACGACTGTGGCGAAGATATTTGCCAAAGCAGTGAATTGTGAGCATCCGGTGGATGGAAGTCCATGTGGGGAGTGCCCGATGTGCAAAAGCATTGCGGCGGGCACTTCCATGAATGTGATTGAAATTGATGCGGCCTCCAATAATGGCGTTGATAATATCAGGGAGATCCGGGAAGAGGTCTCCTACCGTCCGACAGAAGGCCGTTTTAAAGTCTATATTATCGATGAGGTGCATATGCTTTCTATCGGGGCATTTAATGCACTTCTTAAGACTCTGGAGGAACCTCCGGAGTATGTTATTTTTATTTTGGCTACAACAGAAGCCCATAAGATACCAATTACGATTCTGTCACGTTGTCAGCGTTATGATTTTAAAAGGATTACGATTGACACGATTGCAGCGCGTTTGACGGATCTGATGAAGAAAGAACAGGTAGATGTAGAGGAGAAAGCTATCCGTTATGTGGCAAAAGCGGCGGATGGTTCCATGCGTGATGCGCTCAGTCTTCTGGATCAGTGCATTGCGTTTTATCTGGGACAAAAACTGACGTATGATCATGTACTGGAAGTCCTGGGAGCTGTGGATACGGAGGTGTTCAGCCGTCTTCTGCGGGAAATTATTTCTCAGAATGTGTCAGCAGTACTGAAAACGGTGGATGAACTGGTCATGCAGGGAAGGGAACTGTCGCAGCTCGCTGCGGATTTTACCTGGTATCTGAGAAATCTTCTTCTGGTAAAGAGCTCTGATAATATGGAAGATGTGCTGGATGTATCAACAGAGAATCTGGTGCAGCTCAAAGAAGAAGCACAGATGATAGAGGATGAAGTGCTCTTGCGCTATATCCGTATTTTCTCGGAGCTTACCAATCAATTGAAATATGCGACGCAGAAGAGAGTTCTGCTGGAAGTGACGTTGATCAAGCTGTGCAGACCGCAGATGGAAACGACCCGGGACAGTCTGCTGGATCGAATTCGCGCTCTGGAGAAGCAGGTGGAGGAAGGGATTACAGCAGCACCTGCCGGAGAACGAGTGGTGTATGTGAACGGAGATGCGCCGACAGAGGCGCCGAAACCAAAGCTTCCGAAGGCAATCGCAGAGGATGTAAAGCAGGTAGTGTCTAATTTCCGCGGGATTGCAAATGAAGCATCCGGTATGCTGAGAACGTATTTAAAGCAGGCAAGACTGAGTGTAGGGGCACAGAATCAGCTTCTAATCGTACTCCCGGATGAAATCAGTGCAAGTGTGGTTGGGAGCGATTCACATAAGCAGGAGCTTCAGGAATTGATAGAAAAGAAAATCGGCAAAACGGTTGATATTGAAGTTCGTCAGGTTGAAAAAGGGCGGCATTTCGAGGACAGTTTTGTGGATATAGAAAAAATGATTCATATGGATATTACCATTGAAGATGAATAAAACCGGCAGCAGGACTGTCGGGGAAGAGATTGCAGCATTCAAGGAGGATTATTATTATGGCAAAACGAGGAGGATTTCCGGGTGGAGGAATGCCGGGGAATATGGCAAATCTGATGAAACAGGCACAGAAGATGCAGCGTCAGATGGAAGAACAGGCGAAAGAGATGGAGACAAAGGAATTTACTGCAACTGCCGGAGGCGGAGCTGTGGAAGTTACTGTCAGCGGGAAGAGAGAAGTGCTTAAGGTAAAACTTCAGGAAGAAGTCGTAGATCCGGATGATATTGAGATGCTGGAAGATTTGATCGTAGCTGCTACGAATGAGGCGCTGAGACAGGTTGAGGACGCCAATGCATCTGCGATGAGTAAACTGACAGGTGGAATAGGCGGAGGAATGCCGGGAATGTTCTAAAAGAACGTACAAGGAGAATAAATCATGGATTATTACAGCAGTCAGATAACCAAATTGATTGAAGAACTGTCGAGACTGCCTGGGATCGGAAATAAGTCAGCCGCAAGGCTGGCTTTTCATATGATAAATATGCCGAAAGAACAGGTGGAACAGCTTGCAAATACGATGATCGAAGCGCGGAACAATGTGCGGTACTGTAAAGAATGCTGCACACTTACCGATCAGGAGCTGTGCCCGATCTGCGCAAGTACAGAAAGAGATCATCAGACAATTATGGTTGTGGAAAATACAAGAGATATGGGTGCATATGAAAAAACCGGAAAATATAACGGTGTGTATCATGTGCTCCATGGAGCGATCTCTCCCATGCTTGGAATCGGACCGGGAGACATCAGGCTGAAGGAACTTATGGCACGTCTTCAAGGAGATGTGAAGGAAGTGATCATTGCGACCAATTCCAGCCTGGAAGGCGAAACGACGGCGATGTATATCAGTAAACTGATTAAACCAACCGGAATCAAGGTGAGTCGGATCGCCAGCGGAGTACCGGTAGGCGGAGATCTGGAATATATCGATGAGGTCACACTATTACGTGCACTGGAAGGACGTACTGAATTGTAGAAACAGTGAGTATAGACTGAAATGATATTTGGGAATGATTCCGGAAAGGAGCTTCATGGGAAAGAAAAAAGTCACTTCTTCAGATGTTGCGAAAGCGGCTGGCGTTTCGCAGGCCACAGTATCTATGGTGCTGAACAGAAAATATAATGTTTCTTTTTCGAAAGAGACAATACAGAAGGTGGAACAGGCTGCAGAGGAAATGGGATATGAGATTCCCAAAAGAAAGAAGCGGAAGGAAAGCCGAAAGGAGAAGCTGATCGTTGTGTTTTGCCCTAATTTGACAAATCCATATTATGTGATGCTTCTCCAGGGGATTGAAACCCGTGCGAAAGAACAGGGATTTGGGCTGTTCATCTGTAATACGCAGCGTGAACTGAAAATGGAAGAACGTTATCTGAAAATGATGTGGGAGTTAAAACCGCTTGGGATAATTTATACATGTAATCCGAGCAGGTGTTTTATGGAACTTGTAGAAGAACTTGCGGAACACATACCGATCGTGGTCGTTAACAATCAGAATGAACGATTAAATGTTGATGCGGTAGAATTGGACAATTCTAAACTGGGCCGTCTGATGGCACGTCATCTTCTGGAACTGGGGCATCGTAAAGTCGCATATATCGCTCCTCCGCTCACAACCCGGCAGAAGCAGCGGTCCAAACGTGTGGAAGGATTCCTGAAAGAGTTTGAATCGAGAGGATTGAAACAGAATGTGATCATCAAAGCTGCGGATGAGAAAATTGATATGAGTGTTCCAAATATTGATTCAGAGTATAAGATTGGATATGACCTGACAAAAGAATTGCTGCGGGAACAGAACGATGTAACGGCTATCGTAGGGTTGAATGACATGATTGCATTCGGAATTATGGATGCACTTCAGTCGGAAAAATACAAAGTGCCGGGAGATATTTCGGTCATGGGGTGCGATAACACGTTGTTTGCAAGGATGCACAAGGTATCGCTTACAACAATTGAACATTTTGTGGTCTTTAAAGGAAGAGATGCCTGTGATATCATTATGAAAAAAATTGCTTCGCAGAACAGCAAGGTTTCAGAATTTCAACCCATCAGCACCTATCATGTTGAATATGAACCGAAATTGATCGTGAGAGGGACAACTTCGTATGCAAAAACTAAAATTAGTTCAAAAGCAAAAAATATTAGTAATAAATTAAAAGACAAATCTTGAAAATAGCGGTAAAACAGTTGGTTGATTAGTAAAATAAGATATAAATGTAGTTAATAATTTACGATTATTAATAAAATAAATTATTAATAAAAATACAAGGCTATTGACCAACTTCTCCTGAATGAGATATAATTTAAATAAACCGGGCGGCAGTAAAAATGAATCAGGCTGTCGAATTACGGAAAAGATTTCTTATATTTTAAGGAGGAGAAAAAGATGAAATTTTTCATTGACACAGCGAATGTTGAAGACATCAGAAAAGCAAATGACATGGGTGTTATCTGCGGAGTAACAACTAATCCATCACTGATCGCAAAAGAAGGACGTGTATTTTCAGAAGTTATCGCAGAGATCGCTTCTATTGTAGACGGACCGATCAGCGGAGAAGTAAAAGCTACAACAGTAGATGCTGAAGGAATGATCGCAGAAGGAAGAGAGATCGCTAAGATTCATCCGAATATGGTTGTAAAGATTCCTATGACCGTAGAAGGTCTGAAGGCTTGCAAAGCTTTAAGCGCAGAAGGAATTAAGACAAATGTTACACTGATCTTTACTGCAAACCAGGCACTTCTTGCGGCAAGAGCAGGAGCTACATATGTTTCTCCGTTCCTTGGACGTCTGGATGATATTTCTGTACGTGGAACAGATCTGATCAGCGAGATCGCAGAGATTTTCGCCGTAGCAGGTGATATTGATACACAGATCATTGCAGCAAGTGTACGTAATCCGATCCATGTAACTGACTGTGCACTTGCAGGTGCAGATATCGCAACGGTACCGTATAAAGTAATTGAACAGATGACACATCATCCGCTTACAGATGCCGGAATCGCAAAATTCCAGGCTGATTATAAGGCTGTTTTTGGAGAGTAAGTATAAACGGTCGAAAGTAACATTCATATAAACATTCCATCAGGAGGCAAATTTCATGGACAAGTTAGCACTTATGAAAACTGCAAATGAAATCCGTAAAAGTATCGTGACAGCAGTGCATGCTGCAAAATCAGGACATCCGGGCGGATCTTTATCTGCAGCAGATATTTATACATATTTATATTTTGAAGAAATGAACGTGGATCCGGCAGATCCGAAGAAAGCGGACCGTGACCGTTTTGTATTATCAAAGGGACATACTGCTCCGGGCTACTATTCTGCACTGGCTCACAAAGGATTTTTCCCGGTTGAGGATCTGACGACACTTCGTCATACTGGTTCTTATCTTCAGGGACATCCGGATATGAAACATATCCCGGGCGTTGATATGTCAAGCGGATCTTTGGGACAGGGAATCTCTGCTGCTGTTGGTATGGCGATCTCTGCAAAACTTTCCGGAGATGACTATCGTGTATACACACTTCTTGGTGATGGTGAGATTCAGGAAGGCCAGGTATGGGAGGCTTCTATGCTGGCAGGATTCAAAAAACTGGACAACCTGGTAGTGATTGTGGATAACAATAACCTTCAGATTGACGGACGTATTGATGAAGTAAATTCACCATATCCGATTGATAAGAAATTTGAAGCATTTAATTTCCATGTAATCAATATTGACGGACATAATTTTGATGAAATTGATGCTGCATTCAAGGAAGCAAGAGCTACCAAGGGAATGCCGACAGCTATTATTGCCAAGACTGTAAAGGGTAAAGGGGTTTCCTTCATGGAAGATCAGGCAGGATGGCATGGAAAAGCTCCAAATGATGAGGAGTATAAGATCGCTATGGAAGATTTAGAGAAAGTAGGTGAAGCATTATGTCAGAAGTAAAGAAAATTGCAACAAGAGAAAGCTACGGTAATGCTTTGGCAGAATTAGGTAAATTACATGATGATGTAGTCGTTCTGGATGCAGACCTCGCAGGCGCTACAAAAACCGGCGTGTTCAAGAAAGCGTTTCCGGAGCGCTTTATTGACTGCGGTATCGCGGAAGGAAATATGATGGGGGTTGCGGCAGGTATTGCTACAACAGGAAAAGTTCCTTTTGCAAGTACCTTTGCTATGTTTGCAGCAGGACGTGCATTCGAACAGGTACGTAATTCTATCGGATATCCGAAGAATAATGTAAAGATCGGAGCAACACATGCGGGTATCTCTGTGGGAGAAGATGGAGCATCTCATCAGTGTAACGAAGACATTGCTCTTATGAGAACAATTCCGGGAATGGTAGTTATCAGCCCATCTGATGATGTGGAAGCAAAGGCGGCAGTATTTGCAGCTTATGAGCATCAGGGACCGGTTTATATGCGTTTTGGAAGACTTGCAGTTCCGGTAATTAATGACAACCCGGACTATAAATTTGAAATCGGAAAAGGTATCGTATTAAGAGAAGGAAAAGATGTAACGATTGTTGCAACCGGACTTGAGGTCAGCGAATCTCTTGCAGCAGCAGAAAAACTGGCAGCAGACGGAATTGATGCGAAAGTGATCAACATTCATACGATCAAACCGCTGGATACCGAGCTGATTCTTACGGCAGCAAAGGAAACGGGAAAAGTTGTTACAGTTGAGGAACACTCTGTAATTGGCGGCCTTGGAAGTGCTGTGTGTGACGTGTTATCTGAAAATTGCCCGACGCCGGTTCTGAAAATCGGTGTAAATGACGTATTTGGCGAATCTGGTCCGGCAAAAGAGCTGATTGTGAAATATGGTCTGGACGCTGACAGTATTTATGAAAAAGTAAAAGCATTTGTAAAATAGTTGTTTTATCTGAAGCGAAAAACAGGCGGTTTTCGAAAACGAAAACCGCCTGTTTTTCGATCAAATCTTATGTTTTTCCTAAATTTATCAAAAATACTATAGAAAATGCGGCTATTCTGGTATACTAACAATGTCAAAAAAATGCAGCTCTTTATGGAAAGAGTGAGGGAGGAAATTATGCAGGCTTTCCGAAAAAGAATGGCAGGGCGTCTTCAGAAACTCCGCCGTGAATGGAATAAGGAATTCTATGATTGTATCCGTGATGTTGCAGAACATCCGGTGGTGCTCCGCATGAAATTGTATCCGCACCACGGTAGCAGTAATTGTTATCAGCATTGTATGCATGTCGCATATTATAATTATCAATGGTGCCGCTTTTTTAAGCTGGATGCACGTTCGGCGGCCAGAGGAGGAATGCTGCATGACCTGTTTTTATATGATTGGCATACACATGCCAGAAAAACAGGGGACCATTTTCACGGTCTGACACATCCTGAAACAGCATTGAAGAATGCGGAAAAATTTTTTGATCTGAATGACATTGAACGTGATATTATACGAAGTCATATGTGGCCGGTTACATTTTTTACAATCCCACATACCAGAGAAGCCTGGATTACGACCCTGACAGACAAATATTGTGGAGGATGCGAGACAAGTCGGCGAAAAAATGCAGATACAACAAGAATTCGAAGAGATTTGTCCCGGCTTGTCGAGTATTTTAATTATCTGATAGACACAAAGCGATAAAATAATTGATTTCCATATGCTATCATAAGCCAAATAATTATTTTGATGAGGTGAGAGTATATGGAAAACAGATTTCCCAAAAACGTACGTCAGATAGGAAATGTAAGTGATACTCCAAAGATTTATGTAGAAGATTATGTAGATACCTTTTTGAGCCAGATTTGTGAAAATACAGATGAGGAACCGGTGGGGGCGTTCCTAGTCGGTCGTATAGTGAGATCAGATGATCAGGAGGTTGTGTATATTTCCGGTGCGGTCCGTATGGAAGAGATAGGGATCGATGGAATGGATATTGTGATCGCAAGGGAGACATGGGAGAAAGCTCGGGAAGATTGCAGTGAGTATTTCGGTGGAAGAGAGATGCTTGGATGGTTCATAAGTCTTCCGGGATATCCTGCCGTATTAAATAGTAATTTGCGGCAACTGCATGAGCAGTATTTTGGTAAAAGTGGGACGGTTTTGATTTTGAAAGAACCATCGGGGACAGATGAGTTGTTTTTCGCACATAAATATGGTGAGCTGATGCCGATAGGAGGCCATTATATTTATTATGAAAAAAATCCGGCCATGCAGAATTATATGGTAAGCGCAAGAAAACAGATCGGCGTGACTCCCAGTGAAGCTGTGGAAGATAAGGCTGCAAAGGAGTTTCGTAATATTGTAAAAGAAAGATTTGAGTTTCAGGAACAAAAGCGTAATTCCAGATTTATGTATGCGGCCAGTGTCTTTCTGGTTCTTGTTGTATTGGTGATGGGAGTTACGACGATCAATAATTATGATAAAATGCGTTCCGTTCAGTCATCTGTGGAAGATATAAAAGAAAGTGTTGCAAGAAATGAAGAAAGATCTGGTACTGAAGAGACCACAGAGGCCTCAGCTTCCGGAGACAGTGTCACAGCTATGATGGAAGAGAAAAAACCGGAGAATCCGAGCGGAGAAGAAGAAAGTACAGCACAGCCTGAAAATGAGAATCAGGGAGAAGGGGATGGAGGAGAAACGTCAGACGATACTTCAGGAAATTTAGATGGGGCACAGGCGGATATAGCAGGCAATACGGCTTCCAGTACGATCCAGGAGATGAGTGAAGATATTTACATTGTACAGAAGGGCGATACACTTGCTAAGATCAGTAAAAGAGTTTACGGTGATATCGGACATGTAGATGCTATCTGCAGGATGAATGGGCTTGAGGACGGGAATTTGATCTTCATTGGACAGAAATTATTGCTGCCCTAGAGCAGAAAGTGATATACTATATAATAAATGACGGAAAGAAAAAGGACACGATATGGGAGTTATAGTAGAGTTACGAGATCCTATGGGGGATCTGCAGGAAAAAATAAAGGTGCACAGACGCCGTATACGGAGAAAAGGAATTTTAACGATTTTAACGATTTTGGCGGCGGTTATCAGTACATTTCTTTTGATCGAGGTGCAGACATATGGACAGACAAGGGTGATGCAGGAGTATGGAAGCGGAGGAAATAATGGCGGCAGCTATGTGCAGTTCTCAACGGGAGTATTGAAGTATAGTCGTGATGGAATTGCTTTTCTGAATAAAAAAGGAGAGGAACAGTGGAATCAGCCTTATCAGATCAAGAATCCTTTGGTGCATGTAGCTGGCAATTCTGCAGCGACGGCAGATCGAGGAGGAAATGATATTTATGTATTTGATAAGAAAGGACTTCGTGGTGAAATTCACACAAATTATCCAATAGAACAGTTCGCAATTTCGGAAAATGGAATTGTAAGTGTACTGCTCAAAAATGAGAGTACACCGCAAGTAGTGTGTTATGATGCGGCAGGGAATGTACTGGTTGAGCACAGAACTTCCTTGAGTGGACAAGGTTATCCAATCGGGATGTCGCTTTCGCCGAATGGAACGATACTTCAGATTTCTTATTTATGCGTAGTAGATGGAGTAGAGGCGACTCGAGTGGCGTATTATGATTTTGCAAATACTGACGAAGAATACGGTGTGCCGGTGGCAGAAGAGATTTATAAAAACCAGGTAATTCCTGTATCTTTTTTCGCAAACAATAAAACATCAGTCCTTATCGGTGATGGGGCGTTCTTGATTTACAGAGGTACAAATCAGCCGGAATTGTCAAAATCAGTGGAAATTGAAAAAGAAATAAAAAGTGTTTTCTATGATAAAGAATATATTGGATTTATATTACAAAATGTGGGAACAGAAGGCTATGAACTGAGACTTTATAATATGTCCGGTAATCTGGCATTGTCCAGAGATTTTGAAGGGGAGTACAGTAATATTAAAGTTTCAAATGGCAATGTTATCATGTATGATGGAAAGAAGAGTTTGATTTATTCTGAACTTGGGGTAAAAAAATTTGAAGGGGAGATGGATAAAGAGATTATGGAGATCCTGCCACTTCAGGGAATAAATAAATACTTAGTGATGAACGCCGATGGTATAGAAGAAATTCGTCTGGTGAAATAGGAGTGCGTATGAATTGGTTATTGATTATAGTTGTTGGTATCTTATTAGTAGGAGTACTTGTCGGATTTGTAAGAGGGGGCGTGCGGATTGCGGTGTCATTAGTTGCGACGCTTTTTACGATTGCGGTGGTATTTGTTGCTACGCCTTATGTGAGTAAGGCAGTCATTTCCCTTACTCCGGTGGATGAAATGTTGGAAAAACAATGCATTCATACTGTTACAAAATTAATTTCCGGAGGACAGACAGCAGAGGGATTGACGGAAGAACAGGTGAGAGCAGTACTGGCTGGAGCGGGAGTTACAGAAGAACAGTTGGCGACGGCGGGAATTACAGTGCAGGATATTGTGGATGGAAAGGTATCGGGTGAGGATCTCGCAAAATATGGAATTTCCGCAGGAATTCTGGAGGGACATACGCAGGAAAAAGCAGCGGAAATTCTGAATGATGCGGAGATACCGCGCCAGGCTCAGATTGCGGCAATTGAGGGATCCGATATTCCGGATGTGTTTAAAGAATTGCTTTTGAGCAATAACAACAGCGAAGTTTATCGTGCATTGGGAGCCACTACTTTCATGGAATATATCAGCAAATATTTTGCTAAGCTGGTTATTGATATTATCTCCTTTTTGGGAACATTTGTTATTGTGACAATCGTTGTAAGAGCAATCGTATTTGCTTTGGATTTCGTTACTGAGCTGCCGGTTCTGGGAATCCTGAACAGATTGGCAGGAATGCTTGTAGGTGCATCTATTTCCTTGATTATTGTTGGGGTTATTTTTGTAGGAATCACATTATTATATACGACTGAGATTGGAAAAACACTTATGGGAATGATTCGTGAAGATGAATTTCTGACATTATTATACGAACATAATTACATAATGAAATTAATAACTGTATTTAGATAGATACAGGAAATTGTACGGTTATAAAAAAATATATAATGTAACTGGAAAAATCTATATTAAACTATCTGAATTGCATGAAAAAAATAAAAAAGAGAAAAAACATTGACAATTAAGGAAGTAAGTGGTAAGATATGACTCGTTGACCGGACAGGAATCAGAAATGAGGGGCCGGGCAGCGGGTCATAACTGATTTCCGAAAGGGCTGAGACAGAGGCCAGGGGGCGGCATGCAGAAGTCTGATAAGAAAAAAGTTGTTGACAAACGTCGAGAGATGTGATAATCTATTTAAGCTGTCGCTCTGAAGAACAGAGTTCTGAAGAACGGATCGGCAAAAAAAGAAAAATAAAAAAGTCTTGACAGAAGCTTGAAGATGTGATAATCTAATATAGCTGTCGCGAGACAGAGAAGAAAGAACATTGATAACTAAACAATAGACAACAACCCTGAAAATTCTTTAAGAGATTTTTCAAGA
>JALFNN010000096.1 GCA_022774325.1 bacterium
TTAGTATTAAAGAAAGAGAGAAATCGGAAAATATTAAGAGTATCGATGAAAATGCATATGTGTTACTTCCTTCCGGTGTGGAATTTGAAAGTCTTGAGATGAAACTGATCCCTGATTCTAATGATAAAACGGCGGGAATCGTTGAGTATACTTATGACGGCCATCTGGTTGGGACGGCATCTGTCCAATTCAGTGATGTGTATCTTGAAAAGAATGAACCGGAGATGAAGCCAGAAGAAAAGAAGGAAGAACAAAAAGAAAACAATGTCTGGACATGGATCATATGGATCGTTGCGGGGATTGTCATATTGGGAACCATCTTTTTTCTGTTTTTACTGGCTGTTGCTGTTAAAAGGAAGAAGAAAAGAGAGGCACAGAGGCGTCGCAGAATTGCCAGAAAGCGCAAAAGACAGCAGGAAGAAAGATATAGGCAGATGTCGGGTGAAAGAAGGCGAGAAAGAAGCCGGAGAGATACCAGAGACAGATATGAACGATAACTATACAAACTGCGGAATTTTACAGGAAAAATCCGTCAAAAAGCTGAAAATCCAAGAAACCCTTGACTCGTCAAGGGTTTCTTTATTATAATAGCTACGTAAAAGAGAAAAACTATGACGAAGGCAGTAGAATATATTTCAAAGACAAAGCGAATCGGTGATGGTGAGAGACCGGTGCGAGTAGGATATATTCGAATATCACTTCTGAGTTGCAGTCCCCGAAAGTGGTATATGAGTAAGGGATGCCGGTATTTCCTCCGTTATAGGAAACTCATATGTTGGTATGCAGTAACAGGTGGTTAACGATGCATAAGCTTTCGTCCTATTACAGGAGGAGAGCTTTTTTTATTATAGGATGTCAGCTAACCTATATTTATTTCACTGCGTATCTTATGGTGAAGAAACAGAAAAGGCTGAAGATTATGAAAGGAGTACTGACATGGCCAAGTACAAAAAAGTGTCAACAGATTTGAAGTTTGTTGACAGAGAAAAGGCAATTGAAAAATTCTGGGAAGATAATCATATTTTTGAAAAAAGTATGGAAAACCGGAAAGAAGGAGAGACCTATACCTTCTATGATGGTCCTCCGACCGCGAATGGAAAACCGCATATCGGACACGTGCTGACACGTGTTATCAAGGATATGATTCCGAGATACCGCACTATGAAGGGATATATGGTTCCTCGTAAAGCTGGTTGGGATACTCATGGTCTTCCGGTAGAGCTTGAAGTGGAAAAGCTTCTGGGACTGGACGGAAAGGATCAGATTGAAGAATATGGTCTGGAACCGTTTATCAACAAATGTAAAGAAAGTGTCTGGAAATACAAAGGTATGTGGGAAGATTTCTCAGGTACGGTAGGGTTCTGGGCGGATATGGAACATCCTTATGTAACTTACGATAATGATTTCATTGAATCCGAGTGGTGGGCTTTAAAGCAGATCTGGGATAAGGGACTTCTTTATAAAGGATTTAAGATCGTTCCTTACTGTCCACGCTGCGGAACGCCTCTGTCTGCACAGGAAGTAGCGCAGGGGTACAAGGATGTCAAAGAACGTTCTGCGATTGTTCGATTCAAAGTGAAGGACGAGGATGCTTATATTCTGGCATGGACGACAACACCATGGACACTTCCTTCCAATATCGCACTTTGTGTAAATCCGTATGAAGATTATGCAAAAGTAAAATGTGCGGACGGTAATGTTTATTATATGGCATGTGCACTTCTGGACACGATTCTTGGAAAATTTGCAGAAGAAGGAAAGCCGGCATATGAGATTCTGGAGACATACAAAGGACAGGATCTGGAATACAAAGAATACGAGCCGCTTTATCAGTGCGCATATGATTGTGCTTCAAAGCAGAACAAGAAAGCTTTCTTTGTGACATGCGATACCTATGTTACTCTGACAGACGGTACCGGAGTGGTTCATATTGCTCCTGCATTTGGTGAGGACGATGCAAAGGTAGGCCGGAAATATGATCTTCCTTTTGTACAGCTTGTTGATGAAAAAGGAAATATGGGAGAGACGACTCCGTTTGCCGGATTGTTTGTAAAGAAGGCCGATCCGGAAGTACTGAAGGATCTGGAAAGCCGCGGACTTCTCTTCGACGCTCCGAAGTTTGAACACAGTTATCCACATTGCTGGAGATGTGATACACCGCTGATCTACTATGCGAGAGAATCCTGGTTCATCAAGATGACGGATGTCAAAGACGATCTGATTGCAAATAACAATACGATCAACTGGATTCCGGAAAGTATCGGTAAAGGGCGTTTTGGAGACTGGCTGGAAAATGTTCAGGACTGGGGAATCAGCCGTAACCGTTACTGGGGTACTCCACTGAATATTTGGGAATGTGAATGCGGACATCAGCATTCCATCGGAAGTATTGCTGAATTAAAAGAAATGTCAGATAATTGTCCGGATGATATTGAACTGCATCGTCCATATATCGATGAAGTAACGATCCGTTGCCCGAAGTGCGGAAAGCCGATGCACCGTGTACCAGAGGTTATTGACTGCTGGTTCGACAGTGGTTCTATGCCGTTTGCGCAGCATCACTATCCATTTGAAAATAAAGAATTGTTTGAACAGCAGTTCCCGGCAGATTTTATTTCAGAGGCGGTGGATCAGACAAGAGGATGGTTCTATTCTCTGCTTGCGATTTCGACACTGATCTTCAATAAGGCACCGTACAAGAATGTTATCGTTCTGGGACATGTTCAGGATGAAAACGGACAGAAGATGAGTAAGTCAAAGGGTAATGCGGTCGATCCGTTTGAAGCTCTGGAGACATACGGAGCAGATGCGATCCGCTGGTATTTCTATGTGAACAGTGCTCCTTGGCTTCCGAACCGTTTCCATGGAAAAGCGGTTATGGAAGGCCAGCGCAAATTTATGGGAACTTTGTGGAATACCTATGCATTCTTTGTACTGTATGCAAATATTGATGATTTTGATGCAGCAGAATATACATTGGATTATGATAAATTGTCCGTAATGGATAAATGGCTGCTGTCTAAGCTGAATACTTTAATCAAAGTAGTGGATGACAATCTTGAAAATTACAGAATTCCGGAAGCTGCAAGAGCACTTCAGGATTTTGTAGATGATATGAGTAACTGGTATGTAAGAAGAAGCCGTGAACGTTTCTGGGCAAAAGGAATGGAACAGGATAAGATCAATGCGTATATGACCCTGTATACTGCACTGGTTACTGTTTCCAAGGTAGCAGCACCGATGATTCCGTTTATGACAGAAGAGATATATCAGAATCTGGTGAGAAGTCTTGATGAAACCGCACCGGAAAGTATCCATCTTTGTGATTTCCCGGTTGCCAATGATGCATATATCGATAAAAATCTGGAAGAAAATATGGATGAGGTCCTCAAAATTGTTGTTATGGGACGTGCATGCCGTAATACTGCAAACATCAAAAACCGTCAGCCGATCGGCAAGATGTTTGTAAAAGGAATTGGAGAACTTCCGGAATTTTATCAGGATATCATTACAGACGAGCTGAATGTGAAAAAAATGGAAATTACGGAAGATGTTCGTGCATTTACTTCTTATACATTCAAGCCGCAGCTTAAGACGGTAGGACCGAAATATGGCAAGCTGCTGGGGGGAATCAAGAACGCACTGAATAATCTTGACGGAAATGCAGCAATGGATGAACTGAACGCAAATGGTGTTTTGAAGCTTGATGTGAATGGGCAGGAGGTTGTATTGGCTACGGAAGACCTTCTGATTGATATGAGTCAGGCAGAAGGATATGTATCTGAGAGTGATTATGGAATTACGGTTGTTCTCGATACGAATTTGACAGAAGAACTTCTGGAAGAAGGTTTTGTAAGAGAAATCATCAGTAAGATCCAGACAATGCGCAAGGAAGCAGACTTCGAAGTAACAGATAAGATCAAAGTAACATATGACGGAAGCGAAAAAGCAGAGTCTGTATTTGCAAAATTTGCCGATGAAATCGGACAGGAGACTCTGGCGGTCAGCGTTGAAAAAGCTGTTCCGGCAGGTCATGTAAAGGAATGGAAGATCAACGGTGAAACAGTTAATCTGGGAGTAGAAAAGAACTAAAGCTTACGAAGGGAGAACATAATGTATAGTAAAAGATTTGAGAAAGAAGCATTTAAGAAAGAAGTAAAGCATAATGTGCGTACACTGTATCGTCGTGAAATCGATGAGGCAACACCACAGCAGATTTTTCAGGCTGTATCTTATGCAGTGAA
This sequence comes from bacterium, assembly GCA_022774325.1. Classification (GTDB taxonomy): domain Bacteria; phylum Bacillota; class Clostridia; order Lachnospirales; family Lachnospiraceae; genus Allocoprococcus. Next base: position 4,245 of record JALFNN010000096.1, read on the forward strand.
AGAAGCAATTGTGGATGACTGGCTTGCAACACAGAAGACATACGAGAAAGAAGATCCAAAGACTGTTTATTATATGTCAATGGAGTTTCTGATGGGACGCGCACTTGGTAATAACCTGATCAATATGACCGCTTACAAGGAAGTAAAAGAAGCGCTCGATGAGATGGGAATCGATCTAAATGCAATCGAAGATCAGGAACCGGACGCAGCACTTGGAAATGGTGGTCTGGGACGTCTGGCAGCTTGTTTCCTGGACTCTCTTGCAACTTTGGGATATGCAGCATATGGATGCGGAATTCGTTATCGCTATGGTATGTTTAAGCAGAAAATTGAGAATGGTTATCAGGTAGAGACACCGGATAACTGGCTGAAAGACGGTAATCCGTTTGAGCTTCGCCGTGATGAGTATGCAAAAGAAGTTCGTTTCGGCGGAACGATCCGCGTTGAATACGACGAGAAGACAAAGAGAAATTACTATATTCAGGAAAACTATGAATCCGTACTTGCAATTCCGTACGATATGCCGATCGTTGGATACGGAAACCATGTAGTCAATACGCTCCGTATCTGGGATGCAAAAGCGATTACAGAATTTAAACTTGATTCCTTCGACCGTGGTGAATACCATAAAGCGATCGAACAGGAAAACCTGGCTAAGAATATCGTAGAGGTTCTGTATCCGAACGACAATCACTATGCAGGAAAAGAGCTTCGTCTGAAACAGCAGTATTTCTTCGTGTCAGCAAGTTTGCAGGCATTGATTGCAAAATATAAAAAGAAACACAGCGATATCCGCAAACTGTACGAGAAAGTTACGATTCAGATGAATGATACGCATCCGACCGTGGCAGTTGCCGAATTAATGCGTCTTCTTATTGACCAGGAAGGTCTGGAATGGGACGAAGCATGGGATGTCACCACGAAAACGGTTGCTTATACAAACCATACAATCATGTCAGAAGCGCTTGAAAAATGGCCGATCGACCTGTTCTCAAGACTGCTTCCGCGTGTTTACCAGATCGTGCAGGAAATCGACCGCCGTTTTGTAGAGCAGATTCGTCAGATGTATCCGGGTAACGAGAATAAAGTTGCAAAGATGGCAATCCTTCGTGACGGACAGGTGAAGATGGCACACCTTGCAATCGTTGCAGGTTACTCTGTAAATGGTGTTGCAAAGCTTCATACAGAGATTCTGAAGCATCAGGAACTGAGAGATTTCTATGAGATGATGCCGAATAAGTTTAATAACAAGACAAATGGTATTACTCAGAGAAGATTCCTTCTTCATGGAAATCAGCTCCTTGCTGACTGGGTAACCGCACATATCGGAGACGGATGGATCACCGATCTTTCTGAAATGGCTAAGTTAAAACCACTTGCTGATGATCCGAAGGCGAGAGCTGAATTTATGGACATCAAATATAAGAATAAAGAGCGTCTTGCTGCTTATATTCTGGAACACAATGGAGTGGAAGTTGACCCGAGATCTATTTTTGATGTACAGGTGAAACGTCTTCATGAATACAAACGTCAGCTTCTGAACATTTTACATGTTATGTATCTGTATAATCAGATTAAAGAACATCCGGAAATGCCGTTCTATCCGAGAACCTTTATCTTTGGTGCAAAGGCTTCCGCAGGATATATTCGTGCAAAACAGATCATCAAGCTGATCAACTCTGTTGCAGAAGTAGTAAATAATGACCGTTCTATCAATGGAAAACTGAAAATTGTCTTCATTGAAGATTACCGTGTATCTAATGCAGAGTGGATCTTTGCAGCTGCAGATGTCAGCGAACAGATTTCTACCGCTTCAAAAGAGGCATCTGGAACCGGAAACATGAAATTTATGCTGAACGGAGCTCCGACTCTCGGAACTATGGATGGTGCAAACGTTGAGATCGTGGAAGAAGTGGGAATCGAAAATGCATTTATCTTCGGCCTCAGCTCTGATGAAGTTATTAATTACGAAAACCATGGTGGATACAATCCGCAGGAAATTTATTTCAACGATTGGGAACTGAAGCGTGTGGTAGATCAGCTTATGGATGGAACCTATTCTCATGGAGATCATGAAATGTTCCGTGACCTTTACAACTCTCTGCTTAATACACAGGGAAGTCCGAGACCGGATATGTATTTCATTTTGAAGGATTTCCGTCCTTATGCAGAAGCGCAGAAGAGAGTAGAAGAGGCATATCGTGATACGGACCGCTGGGCAAGAATGGCACTCCTCAATACTGCAAGCTGCGGTAAATTCACATCTGACAGAACAATTCAGGAATATGTGGATGATATCTGGAAACTTGATAAAGTTACTGTTGAACCTGAAGAATAAGAATTCATAAATCAGGGAAACCTCTCATACAGTGGTATGGGAGGTTTTACTGTTATATGAAGAAATGGATCAGACAGGCAGGGTATTTTCTTGTTATTATGATACTTTTGCCTTATATTATAACGGTTTTTCTGAATGGAAGTCAAATGACAGCATCAGTCGGAACTGCTTCAATTTATGTGAAAGTAGAAAGAAATGAGAAGACAGTCAAACTGACGCTCGATGAGTATGGGATAGGCGTTTTGGCAAAAGAAATGGATGCGGATGCCGGTATGGAAGCGTTGAAGGCACAGGCAGTGCTGATTCGGACAAGTATCTGTAAAAGCATACAGGAAGAAGGAAGTGAAACGGTTCTAAAAAAGGGGTACTGGACAAGAAGTCAGATGAAGAGCAACTGGGGAGCCAGTGACTATGCAGAAAAATATGACCGTATTCAGGAAGCCTGGAATGACACGGAAGGGAAGATTTTAATTTACAATGGAATGCCGGCTCTTACACCGTATCATAAGCTCAGCAATGGGAAAACACGTTCTGCGGCAGAAGTTCTGGGAACGGAAGAATACCCGTATCTGCAGGTAAAGGAATGTCCCGCGGACGTGGAATCTGAGGATGCCATGACGACACAGATGATCCAGGGAACGGATATGGAGGTCACGGGAACGGACAGTGCTGGATATGTGACGGAAGTGCGTTGTGGGAAAGAAACCGTAAAAGGGGAGGCATTCCGGGATACATATCATCTCGCTTCGGCCTGCTTTACTTTGCAGGAATTTGACGGTCAGATCCGGGTCACTTCGAAAGGAATCGGGCATGGACTCGGAATGAGCCAGTATACGGCTGAACAGATGGCAGCAGACGGCAGTTCTTATCAGGATATTTTAAATTATTTTTTTGAAGGAACGACTCTGGAGGAAGTTGTTGAAATTGTCACAAGCACAGACATTTCATAAAAAAATGAATAAGGCTCTGTTTTTCTGGCAAAAATATTGTCAGAGGTGATAAAATATGAATAAGAAACAGCGACTTTCTCAGAAAGGGAAAAAACAGGCGGCTTATGCTCTGGCAATCTGTTTTTCAGCAGTCATTGCGATTACCGGAGCCTATACATGGAACAGCTACAAGGAGAAAACAAGCAAAGAACTGGAGCTCGCAAAGCAGGAAGAACAGGCAGAGACAGAGAAGGAGATGGCAGAGGCAGCTAACTCTACAGACGGAGTAGAAGCAAAGCAGGAAGATACTTCGGATGAAGCTTTGCCGGAAAATGAGACTGCGGAAGGAACTGAAGAAACCGAAAACACTGATTCGGTGACGGAGACGGCAGGAGAGACGGCACAGGTCTATTTTACAGAGTCGGACCAGCTTCTGTGGCCGGTCAACGGGAATGTGATGATGAGCTACAGCATGGATAAAACCGTGTATTTTCAGACGCTGGATCAGTATAAATACAATCCGGCAGTCATCATTGCGGGTGCAGTCAATGATAATGTTATTGCAGCAGCTCCCGGAATCGTAAAATCGATTGATGTACTTCCTCAGACAGGTACCACGATCACTGTGGATATGGGTAACGGATATGAATGTATTTATGGTCAGCTCAAAGAAGTACCAGTCTATGTCGGTGATTACGTGGAGGCCGGAACTGTACTCGGATATCTGAGTGAGCCGACCAAATATTACAGTGTTGAGGGATGTAACCTTTATTTCGAAATGCGAAAGGACGGTCAACCGGTGGATCCTATGGATTATATGGATCTGGAAGACTAAAGATCAAAAAGGATGAAGAAGGGCGGAACATTGCCGGAAAAATAGAAATCCGGAATGTTTCGTCTCTCTTTTGGAGACAGGCAAAATGAACTATACATATATCGTAAAATGCAGGGACGGAACGCTCTATACCGGCTGGACGAATGATATCGAAAAAAGGGTCCGGGCACATAATGAAGGGCGGGGCGCGAAATACACGAAGTCCAGACGACCGGTAGAACTGGTTTATATGGAGAAATTTCAGACGAAAGAAGAGGCTATGAGCCGCGAATATCATATCAAGAGAATGAGCCGGGAAGAAAAGAAACGGCTCATAGCAGAGTATGAACCGTCTCTTTCTGACAATAATTGTGATTCAATGGAGTAAATATCTACAATAATGAATACATTACAATGAAATGGCAGGCACTTCCGCCCATGACAAACAGGTGGAAAATCTCGTGGCTGCCAAAATTCTTGTGCTTGTTGTTAAAGATCGGGAGCTTTAATGCATAGATGATTCCTCCGATCGTGTAAATAATGCCGCCCGCAAGAAGCCATGCAAATTCGCTTCGGGTCAGATTGTTCAGAATCTGGCTGAAAGCAAGTACACAGGTCCACCCCATTCCGATGTAAAGAATGGATGAAACCCATTTCGGACAGTATACCCAGAAAGCTTTGATCAGAATCCCGATGGCAGCGATTCCCCAGATCAGGGCGAGCAGCATCATGCCGGCTCTGCGTTCCAGAACCAGCATGCAGATCGGGGTATAACTTCCGGCTATCAAGACAAATATCATCATATGATCTATTTTCTTTAATACGGTTGTAAGCTTCTCGGAGCAGATAAATGTGTGGTAGGTGGTGCTTGCGGCATACAGAAGGATCAGGCTCACGGCGTATATGGTGAGTGATATGAGATAGATCCGCTGTGGCTCGTGTGCCGCTTTGATGAGAAGAGGAACAGCTGCAAAAATTGCCATAAGCATTCCAATAAAATGGGTGATTGCACTTCCGGGGTCTTTGATATGTCTGGTCATAATGATTCCTCCCTTATTTAGTATATGACAACATATAAATAAACGTTAAAATGGTTATATTATTACATGTAGTTTTCGAAACTACATTAAGTATATATGAATATTACACCTTTTATTCGGAAAATGCAAGAGGAAAATGTAAAACAAAAAAAGGGCTGGCAATTTGCCAGCCCTAAGAGTATTTCTAGTAATTTTCAACTTTTCTTTCAAAGTAAGCCTTCGGATGAGCACATACCGGGCATACTTCCGGAGCTTCTTCTCCGATGTAAATATATCCGCAGTTATTACATTTCCATCCAAGAGGAGCTTCTCCTTCAAATGTTTTTCCAGCTTTGTAGCTTTCAAGTAATTTGTTATAACGTCTTTCATGGGATGCTTCTACTTCTGCAACAAGCTCAAATTTGGCGGCCAGTTCTTCAAAGCCTTCTTCTCTTGCTTCCTCAGCCATACGTTTGTACATTTCTGTCCATTCATAATTCTCGCCTGCAGCAGCGTCAGCCAGATTTTCTTCTACATTTCCGATGCCATGGAATTCTTTGAACCACATTTTAGCGTGTTCTTTTTCCTGGTTAGCGGTCTCTTCGAAAATATTTGCCATCTGTACGAATCCTGCTTTTTTGGCAGCAGAAGCATAATAGGTGTATTTGTTGCGTGCTTCAGATTCTCCGGCAAATGCTGCCAGCAAATTCTGTTCTGTTTTTGTTCCTGCATATTTAGACATAATAAATTCTCCTTTTTATTCTTCCATTTATCTTAAAAAAAGGACTGTAGAAAGAAATCTACAGTCCTTAAGAGTTGCTAAATTATTTTAGCCAAAGTATCTCTTTAACAGACCTTCGAATGCTTTTCCGTGACGAGCTTCGTCTCTTGCCATTTCATGAACTGTATCATGGATTGCGTCAAGGTTAGCAGCTTTTGCACGTTTTGCAAGATCAAATTTACCAGCGGTAGCGCCGTTCTCAGCGTCAACTCTCATCTCAAGGTTCTTCTTGGTGCTGTCTGTTACAACTTCGCCTAATAATTCAGCGAATTTTGCAGCATGTTCAGCTTCTTCCCAAGCAGCTTTCTCCCAGTATAATCCGATTTCCGGATATCCTTCTCTGTGAGCAACTCTTGCCATTGCAAGATACATACCAACTTCGGAACATTCACCTTCAAAGTTTGCTCTTAAATCAGCAAGAATGTCTTCGCTAACGCCCTTAGCAACACCTACAACGTGTTCAGCAGCCCATTCTCTTTCGCCGGCCTGCTCTTTGAACTTCTCAGCGCCAACACCACAAACTGGACATTTCTCCGGTGCTGCTTCTCCTTCGTAAACGTAGCCACATACTGTACAAACAAATTTTTTCATGGTTGTAATCTCCTTTTCTTATTTATTTTTAACTTTAAATATCAGTAATAGTTACTGATATTAAGTTACCACAAATTATGAACATTGTCAATAGATATTGGAAAATTTAATCATCTTATCATAAATATTATTATGACTTGTGTGTGCAATCTCCGCAAATTCCATAAAAAATAATATCGTGTGAGTCTATACTGCCGTCAAAATTGCGGGATGCAAGTTCATTCAGATCTTCTATATTAATGCCCATGTCGATGAATTTTCCACATGATTTACAATAAAAATGGTAATGCGGTGAGGTATGGGCGTCAAAACGGACGGCCCCATCGGGGGTCGTGAGTTTGAGCACTTCACCCAAATCAGCCAGAAGATTCAAATTGCGGTATACAGTTCCAAGACTGATATTTGGAAATTCTTGTTTTACATACATATAAACAGAGTCGGCAGTCGGATGACAGTTAGTTGAACAAAGATATTCTTTGATGGCCTCACGTTGCCTGCTGTATTTTAAATTTGCCACATGAACTCTCCTTTCTTTGATAATGATAACAGTTATTAAAATTATAATATCCGAAAAAAGAAGTATTGTCAATAAAATTAAAATACACAAAATAAAAATATATAAAATTGAATAAAGTTCTGCAGAATGTAAATACTGTTAAAAGATATTGTAACAATTTGTAATAATTATATGCTTATTTTTCGAAAAAAGTAGAAATGGAAAATTCTTTGACGAAGAGAAATTTGGCTATTTGGTTGACAAAAGCATATGTGATTGATATAATATCAGCGTAACATATGTAACAATTCTGTAATATTTACAAAAGATAAGAATACATAAAGGAGGGAGATTTATGCATTCAAATCTTAGAAGAGGATTGTTCCTGGTTACATTGCTGGGAGCAGCATTCCCGGTAATGCCGGTGATGGCAGAGGACGTGGAGCAAATATCGTCCGGAAATATGCCGGGAGTTGGAATTGAAGCGGTGCTGAATGATTGCTATTCACAAAATAAAGAAATCAAAGTGGAAGATTATCTGGTGCCGTCAAATAAGGGTGAGTATTTAGATATGGCGTTTGCCGATGTCACTACCTTCTTATATATAAGGAGTCAGCCAACGAAAGAGAGCGAGTATATCGGAAAGCTTTATCCGGGATATGCAGCGAAGATTATAGGGCCGGTCGGAGAGTGGACTGCGGTAGAATCCGGTGAGGTGACCGGGTATGTAAAGACCGAGTATATTACGATCGGACAGGAATCGGAGGAGCTTGCAGAAGAACTGGTGGAAAAAGCAGAAAGTGAAGGAAGGAAAGATCCATTTACTTATGCGGAATCCAGAGAGCAGGAAGAGGCAAGGCTGCAGGCTGAGGAAGAGGCGAAAGCAGAAGAAGAAGCAAGAGAGCGTGCTGCGGCGGAAGCAGCGGCTAAAGAGAAAGAATCAGACGGACAGGCAGTCGTCGCATATGCCTGTCAGTTCATAGGAAATCCCTATGTGTGGGGAGGCACAAGTCTGACGAACGGGGCGGATTGTTCAGGATTTGTTCAATCTGTATTTGCACATTTTGGAATTACCTTACCGAGAACTTCATACGAACAGCGAAGTGCGGGAGTCGGTGTAAGTTATGAGGAGGCAATACCCGGAGATGTGATTTGTTATGATGGGCACGTGGGAATCTATATAGGAAATGGTCAAATTGTAAATGCAATGAATCCGGCGCAGGGAATTGGAATCTCACCAGCCACTTATACGACCATACTGGCAGTCAGAAGAGTATTATAGACGAAGGTGTTTTAAAACAGTGTGAAAAGTCAGACAGAAAAATCCGGAATAAAAATTTCGGATTTTTTTTGTTTCAAATTTTGTGTCGAAATGTATGGGGAATTTGTATAAAGAAAGAAAATGATGTAAAAGTTATCCCAAATGAGTTATCCAAGTTATCCACGCTTAAAAGGCCAAAAAACGTGGAAAAAACGTAATGAAAGAAGAGTTATCCACGTTATCCACACAAAAACATATGTTTTTGGTGGACAACTTTGAATAAAAAACAGAACGGATGTTTTGGGTATAATTAATAAAAATCACATTTTGTCGAAAGAAATTGAAAAAATGATTGACTTTTAAGTAGTCAAAAAGAAGTGAAAATTGACTGCTCAATTTATCTGAATTGTATATATTTCGTACTCATATGTGCAAAACAGAAATAGGACATTATTATTGATAATTGAAATAATCGGTAGTATAATAAAAAATATCTGAGTGTAAAGACAGATCAAATCGAAGGAGGAATTTCTCATGAAAGAAGTAAATAAGAATATGACAATTGGTGAGTTGTTGAATGTTGCACCGGAGACAGCCCCGATTCTGATGGAAGTTGGAATGCATTGTCTTGGATGCCCGGGAGCTCAGGCTGAGACATTGGAAGAGGCAGCTATGGTTCATGGATTAGACGGAGATCTTCTCGTTGAAAAGATCAATGCTTTTCTGGCAGCAAATGCATAAGATGAGATAATAAAAGGGACACGGCGATTTGCTGTGTCCTTTTATTACTATAATATGGTATCTTATAAATTTCCAAGTGTCTGTACGGCATTCTGTGACGCAATAATCTCGCAGTGTTCTTCGAGAAATGCGAGGGAAGCTCCGGTTCCCGGTTCAGATGAACCATATTCGGAAAGCATATTGCAGATCCGGTTAAAGTCAACAGTATTATGTGCAGCTTGTGTAAGAGCCAAAATGTATAGATCATTTCGCTCATCTTTATATAAAGTGCTGGAACCTTCGTACATCTCGATGAGCAGATTGGATGCCTGAATAACGCCGTCGAGTGTGGCAAATGAGAAAAAGCGGATTGTGGGAACTTTTTCTTCAGGTTCTTTGGCTGCAGTAGTTTCAGTGGTATCTTTTGGTGCAACCGGCACATCTTCGGGAAGATCACTCATAGCATCTGTTACGTGGCGGAGCAGATCGAGAAATTCGTCTGCGCCTTCCAGTTTTTTCAGACGGTCGAGCATGGAATTCTTCTTCTTGTTAGGAGCTTCTCCAAGCGGGAGCGGTGAGAATTTGGAAAAACGGGTGTCCAGTTCTTCAGGATCTTCGACTTTGGTGATAATAAGCACGATAGAATCAGAAGAAGCAGGGATGGCTTCGATCATCAAAGGTATATTCTCAGCTTCAAAACCAAATTCATGTGCGGCTTGCTGCATCATGTCATGAAAAAGTGATTTTGCTTTCTCGGTGCCGTATGCCAGTTCGCTGAGCTTCAGTTCGCGCTCTGCCAGGTCGGCATGGGTCAACGTGCAGCGTATCTGGTTATCATTAATTTTCTCTATCTTCATGTTGTCATCACTTCCTATCACAATTAAAAGTTATAGTAAATCACTATTAGTATAAACAAAAATCGAAAAGATGTAAACAAAATTAAAAAAATACTTGAAATAAAATAAATGTTTTTTTATAATGGGGCTACAAGGAAATGAAAAATCATTATCTTAAAAATCTATTTCAAATTGACGGTACATTTTAATCCGTGATTTAGCGCATTTCGCACACAAGCGTCTAAAACCATGTAAGTCGTATCAGACAATTTATCAATCAAGACCTGAAAACAATATAGAGGAAAGCAATATCCGGCTGAAAGTGTTTCCTTGTCGTCGGAAAAAGCAGAAAAATAGTATATCACAAAAAACTTATGGTCGCTTTTTGCCGTAAAAAGATGCCGGGAAGATAGGGGGATTCATGGAAAACAATGATACAAATTATCAGGAACTGTTTACAGAATTGACAAAATATGAGCGATCCGGGATACGGATGCAGATTGACGGACTTCCGGCGAGCCCGCTGCAGATTGTATCTGCTCATATGGTCAGGGAAGACAGCAACTATATGCGTGATTATATCGTGGATGAAAATGGTATGGTACAGGAGCTTGATTTCTATAAAGTAAAAATAAAATGATGTTTTGGGGATTTTGAGAGCGTAAAACGCGGAAAAACCCGTAAGAATTATAAAATAATTATAAAAAAACACTGCAGAGCAGACCCCTCGGCTAAGTTTTTGAAATAGTTAATGAAATTTATACAAAAGAATAGAAATTATGATATAATTAGCACATACATGTGAGTTATATCATAGCCTTCTCAGGCTATGCCAATAAGCCATTAACAGGAGGTGCAGTGTGGACGAAAGACAGACAAGAAGCACAAGGTCAGGACGGGAGATTCCTTCTGATGCGGATATAAGATATAAGAAGTCAGGTACGACAGGCAGAAGAACTACACCGAAAGGTTCTGCTTCGGGGAATGCGGCGCGAAACCAGAGGAGGACAAACTCTGACAGAAGGCCGGCAGAACAGGCAGTACGAACACAGAGAAAAGTGGATCAAAGTGCAGCACAGGTGAGAAGAACAGCGGAACGTACAGAGGCAGAAAGCCGCAGAAGAAGTCAGGAGATGGCAAGAACCTCGAGTGGGAAGAATGCCAGAAGAAGGAAAAAAAAAAGAAAGAAGAGAATCAGCCCGATCCTTATCATTTTACTTTTATGTATTTTGGCAGCAGGACTTGTGGGCGGTGCCCTGATTTGGAATAAATATGGGCCGACCAAAGAAAAATATGATCTGAATGAGTATTTTGGCATTGAGTCCGAAGAACAAGTCGGAATTACTATTAATAATGAAGTAATCGAAGCCGGAGCAATGAGAGTAGACGGTCATCTTTATCTGTCCTATGAAGTGGTCAGAGATTATCTGAATGATCGCTTTTACTGGGATCCAAACGAAAATATTCTTTTGTATACCCTGCCTCGTGAAATGGTACGGGCTAGTGTAGGAAGTAAAGATTATACAATTTCAAAAGAAACGAAAAGTGAAGACTATGTCATTTTAAAAACGAACGGAAGCACAGCATATATTGCGGCTGATTTTGTGCAGCAATACACAAATATGGATTATCAGGTCTATGAGAATCCGGACAGAGTAATGATTGTCAATGAATTTGGTGAGACAACGACTGCTGTTCTTAAACGGGACACACGTATTCGTCTGAAAGGCGGGGCAAAGAGCCCGATTTTGACAGAGGTCAAAAAAGGTGACAAAGTGACCGTGATCGATCAGGTAGAGGGATGGAAAAAAGTGCGGACAGAAGATGGGATTATTGGTTATCTCAGAGCTTCTATGTTGCGTAAGGAAGCCACCGAGATTACATCCCGTGAGTTTACGGAGGAAGAGTTTACCAGCATTACTTCCGATAAGACGATCAACCTTGCATGGCATCAGGTGGCGAGTACTACAGCGAACAGTACAGTTCTTGAGACGATTGCAAATACGAAAGGACTTACTACATTGTCTCCAACCTGGTTTTCGGTTGCGGACAATAATGGAAATCTGAATTCCATTGCAAGTCAGGAATATGTTAATTATGCACATCAGTCAGGAATTGATGTGTGGGCGTTGGTAGATAATTTCGGTGATAATATTGATCAGATGGAGCTGCTCAGTCATACTTCAGCCAGAGAAAATCTGGAGAATCAGCTGATATCAGAAGCACTGAAAACCGGTATTGACGGAATCAATGTGGATTTTGAAAAGATACCGAAGGAAGTGGGCGAACATTATATTCAGTTTATCAGAGAATTATCTGTAAAATGCCGAATCAATAATCTGGTACTGTCTGTGGACAATTATGTCCCGAAAGGATACAATGAGCATTATCACAGAAAAGAACAGGGAATTGTTGCAGATTATGTGATCATTATGGGATATGATGAGCACTTCAGTGGCTCTTATGAAGCTGGTTCGGTGGCTTCTTATGAATATGTTAAAGAAGGAATCGAAGAAGCACTTAAAGATATTCCGGCTGAAAAACTTATCAATGCAGTTCCGTTCTATACGAGACTTTGGAAAGAAGTTCCGAAGACGGAAGAAGAACTTGCAGAGCAGGAGGGCACAGAAGCTGCTAATTACCCCATGAAAGTGACCAGTGAGGCGATGGGAATGAAGGCAGCTGCCGCAAAAGTCAGCGAAGCAGGTGTGACTGCAGTATGGGATGATACTGTAAAGCAGAATTATGCAGAGTGGACAGGAGCGGATGGTGCGACCTATAAGATCTGGCTGGAGGATGCACAGTCTCTGGAAGCAAAGCTGGAACTGATGAAGGCAAATAAACTGGCAGGAACAGCTGCATGGAAGATCGGATTCGAGACATCTGATATCTGGGAATTGATCTTAAAGTATGTGAACTAAATCAGCGTGTTACGAAAGCCCCTTTTCGCATATATTGTAGAGATATGTGCGGGAGGGGTTTTTTATGCGTCAAAATAAGTTAACCGGAAAATTACCGACAAAATATCAGATCCTGATAAAAATAAAATGGATTATTGTACTCTTGCTGCTGTCTGCTGTTATTTATGGGAGCTATACCTTAAATCAGTATGTTTCGGGAAATCAAGTAAAAGGAGAAGAGAAAACAGAGGTCATACTGGATGCCGGGCACGGAGGGGATGATCCGGGAAAAGTCGGGGTTAATGAAGTATTGGAAAAGGATGTGAATCTTCAGATTACGATGAAGGTAAAAGAATGTCTGGAGAAGGAAGGTGTGACGGTAAAACTTACGAGGGAAATGGATGAGGGGTTGGAGACAGAAGGAGCAAAAAACAAAAAGGTTGAAGACATGAAGGCGCGGGTTCGGATGATCAATGAAATAAAGCCGGAACTCGTAGTTAGTATCCATCAGAACAGTTACCAGACTGAGGATGTAAAAGGAGCCCAGGTTTTTTATTACATCCATTCGCAAAAAGGGGAGGAAATGGCCAAAATTCTTCAAGAGGCTGTTAGAACAGTGGATCCGGAAAATCATCGTCAGGTTAAGGCGAATGAATCCTATTATTTATTGAAGCGGACGGAGGTTCCGACTGTGATCGTGGAGTGCGGGTTTCTGAGCAACTGGGAAGAGGCCGAGAAGCTGTCCAAAGAGGAATATCAACAGGAGATGGCGGAAGCGATAAGCAGTGGGATACTGGAGTGTCTTGGTAAAAATTAGTATGTCTGCTATGGGCTGTATTTGCATATTTAATTTGCCATGATATTCAGATAATGGTATAATAATTTTCATGGAAACGATAATAAAAAAGATAGATAGAAACAATATAGATCAAGAGAGTATTGAGCAGGCCGGAAGTATTTTGAAACAAGGCGGACTGGTTGCATTTCCGACGGAGACGGTTTACGGACTGGGGGCGAATGCGTTAGATGAAGAGGCGGCGAAAAAGACATACGCTGCAAAAGGACGTCCATCGGATAATCCACTGATTGTTCATATTGCGAGGCTGGAAGATTTAAAAGAAATCGTGACGGAGATTCCGGAGATCGTACAGGATATTGCAGATCATTTCTGGCCGGGCCCGCTGACGATGATTTTTCATAAAAATGACAAGGTTCCGCTTGGAACGACGGGAGGTCTGGATACAGTCGCAGTGCGGATGCCGGACGATGAGATTGCGAGGAAACTGATTCTGGCCGGAGGCGGATATATTTCCGCGCCGAGCGCGAATACGTCAGGAAGGCCGAGTCCTACGACGGCTCAGCATGTGGCGGATGATCTCTCCGGAAAGATTGAGATGATACTGGATGGAGGAAGTGTGGACATCGGGGTGGAATCAACGATTCTGGATCTTACTGTAAATCCGCCGATGATCCTGAGACCGGGAGCAATCACGAAAGAGATGCTAGAGGAAGTGGCAGGAGAGATTTCGGTCGACGAGACGCTGATTTCTGAGAATAGTACCAAAGCACCGAAGGCACCGGGGATGAAATACCGACATTATGCGCCGAAAGCGGATCTGATCATTGTGGAAGGAGAGCCGGATGAGTCGATCAAGGCAATCAAACAGATTGCGTATGAGCAGGTTCGTCTGGGGTATAAAGTCGGAATTATAGCGACGAATGAATCTATTGACCAATATACCACAGGAATGATCAAGAGCATCGGTTCTCGGGAAAATGAAAAGACGGTGGCGCGTAATCTCTACAAAGTGCTAAGAGAGTTTGACGAGGAAGAGGTCTCTTATATTTACAGTGAGGCATTTCCGGAGGCCGGAATCGGAACAGCGGTGATGAACCGTCTGGGAAAGGCGGCAGGGCATCATGTGCTGCAGGCATCGGATATTACACGTTTACAGAAGTACCGGCGGATCGTGTTTGTGAGCAACAGCGATAACTGCCGGGCGCCGATTGCTGCGGCACTTCTTAGGAGGCAGCCGCTTTTGCAGGAATATCAGATCCTTTCGAGAGGGATGATCGTTTTGTTCCCGGAGCCGTTGAATCCGCGGGCGGAAGAGCTGCTCAAAGCGCATGATATTGTGCTGGAAAGATTTGAGACCAGTGCGCTGGACGAAAAGATTCTCGGCGAGGACACGCTGGTTCTTACCATGCAGGAGAGTCAGAAGCAGAAGATCCTGAGTGAATATCCGGATGCGGGAGATGTCTATACTCTGGGGGAATATGTGGGAAATATGCAGGAGATCGCATCTGTTTACGGGCAGACCGAGGAGCAGTATGAAGAGATGTATAAATTGATACAGGAAAATGTTGTAAAACTTGCGGAGCGATTAAATAAGGAGGCAAAGAACAAATGTCAAACGTATACGTAATGGATCACCCGCTGATCCAGCATAAGATCAGCCATATTCGTCAGAAGGAACTCGGGTCGAAGGATTTCCGGGCCATGGTAAGTGAGATTGCCATGCTGATGTGTTATGAGGCGACGAGGGATCTGAAGCTGAAAGAAGTTGAAATTGAGACGCCGATCTGCAAGACGACCGGGAAGTGTCTGGCGGGGAAGAAGCTGGCAGTGGTTCCGATCTTAAGAGCTGGACTTGGCATGGTAGAAGGGATGCTGACGATGATCCCGGCTGCGAAGGTAGGCCATATCGGGCTTTATAGGGATCCGGAGACGCTGGAACCGGTAGAATATTATTGTAAGCTGCCGGCCGATTGCGAAGAACGAGAGACGTTTGTTGTGGATCCGATGCTTGCGACGGGAGGATCCAGCTCTGCGGCGATCCGGATGCTGAAAGAAAAAGGGGTAAAGAATATCCGCTTTATGTGCATCATCGCAGCGCCGGAAGGAATTGAGAGAATGCAGAAAGATCACCCGGATGTGGATCTTTATGTGGGAGCGCTGGATGAGTGCCTGAATGATCACGGATATATTGTACCGGGACTTGGGGATGCAGGAGACCGTATTTTTGGTACGAAGTAGGTGAGAAAAATGAGTGGAAAGAGAAATGATTATATTTCCTGGGATGAGTATTTCATGGGAGTTGCCATGTTATCAGGGAGAAGATCCAAGGATCCGAATACTCAGGTTGGATGTTGTATCGTAAGTGCGGATAATAAGATTCTTTCAATGGGGTATAACGGACTGCCGCGGGGATGCTCGGACGATGAGTTCCCGTGGGAGAGAGACGGGGATCCGCTGGAAACAAAGTATGTATATACGGTACACAGTGAATTGAATGCGATCCTGAATTACAGCGGAGGAAGTCTGGAAGGGGCAAAATTATATGTGTCGCTGTTCCCATGCAATGAATGTGCCAAGGCTATCATACAGAGCGGAATAAAAGAAGTTATTTATGACTGCGATAAGTATGCGGATACTTCTTCTGTGATGGCATCTAAGAGGATGTTTGACAGTGCGGGGGTGCGGTATCATCAATATCACAGGACCGGGCGAAAGATTGAAATTGAATTGTAAATGGATATTTCAGAAAGACATAACACTTTGAAGTATGTGTTGTGTCTTTTTTTTCGTGTTTTTCTGGAAGTTCAGGTAATAAAACAATGGGAGATGGTATATATTCAATTGAGGGACAGATTCTGTTTGAAGTGGAAATGCCCTGGCTCGAGTCGGGAGTGAGGAGATAAAAGAATGGAAAAAAGAAAATCATCAATTTTGATTCGTTTTATTTTAAGGGCGATTTTGGGACTGGTAGTTATTTTTGGAGTCAATCAATTTCTGGACTATAGAAATATTCCGGTTTCTGTAGGGATAAATCTAATTTCGTTTTTGACATCCGGAACCCTTGGAATTCCTGGGGTTTGTCTGCTGTATGGCATTATGTTTTATCAAATTATGTAAGTGTTGTACAAAAGCATTTTAATTTTCCGAAATTACTGGACAAGAAAAGTGGGCGGGGATATAATACACCTCACAAGAGAGTTACAACAATCAAAAAATCATTTTATGCAGTGTCTGTCTTGCAGGCACTCGCATCAAAGGAATGCAGAGGCATTCCTCAACATGCCATTTCGGCGTAAGTTTCAAAGTTATTTTTTAATAAAAGATGCTGGTATCAGTATCGGAAAGGAGCGTAATCAGGAATCAGTAGAGAAATAGTAATCTGTGATTCAGAGGAAGCATATGTGAAAAGGCTTGCCGAAGCACTGCTTTTGAAGCGGGAGGTGACAGCAGGAGTGCGGATCTGCTCATCTCTTGATATGTTGGAAAATCTGCTGGAAATAGGAGAAGTTCAGGCGCTTTTGATCAGCGATGAGATTCCATATGAATTGAGAAAGCGGGTATTTGGCGGCAGAAGAATTGTGCTTACAAGAACAAAGTGTGCGGATCTGGGGGAAGAGGAGCAGGAGCTCAGGAAATACCAGTCTGTGGACAAGCTGACCGCAGAGATCATGCAGGCTTTTCAGAAGATGGACATTCCGGCGGGATATTACGGAAAAGGCCGTGTTCTGGGAGTGTATTCGCCGGTTCACCGGGTCGGTAAGACAACATTTGCACTGAAGCTTGGCAAAGTACTTGCTGAACAGGAGAATGTACTGTATCTGAATCTGGAGGCATATGCAGGGATCGGGGGATATTTTCAGGATGGTGATGTTCAGAACCTTTCTCATCTACTGTATTATGCAAAACAGGAAAAGGATGATATCGGTGTAAGGATTGCATCCATGATTCGACAGATGGGAAATCTGGACTATATACCACCGATGAAGGTGTGGACCGATCTGAGAGAAGTGAGTATCCGGGAGTGGGAGGTTCTTCTTCAAAAACTGACCGGAGAGAGTATTTACGATACGGTGATCCTGGATCTGGGAAACGCCGTAGGAGATATTTTTGAGATTTTAAAACTGTGTGACTGGATTTTGTTTCCGTTTGCAAATGATGTCTATGCCAGGACAAAGATGGAGCAGTACAGCTATATTTTGAAGGCGCTTCGTCTTCAGGAGCTGGAAATGCATACGATTTATGTGGATATGGACAAAACGATGCGGCAGGCCGTGAAAGAGGCGGCCGGTGAATTGGAAATAAAGTCCGGAAAGGGGCACATGTATGTTAAGAGCAGAACAACTTCATGAAAAGGTCCTCTCCAGAATGGATTTTATGAGGGAACCGTCAGATGAAGAACTGCTTGAGATCATCCATAGTGTTTTGGAAGAAAGTTCAAAAAAACAATTCATTCCGCTCAAAGAAAAGGCGGCGCTTGGGAAGGAACTTTTTAATGCGTTCCGTAAGCTGGATATTCTGCAGGAACTGATCGAGGATGAGTCGATTACAGAGATCATGATCAATGGAACAGAGAATATTTTTATTGAGCGGGAAGGACAGATCTTCCTGTCCGATAAGAAATTTCTGTCCAGGGGTAAGCTGGAAGATGTGGTCCAGCAAATGGTGGCGGAATGCAACCGGATTGTCAATGAAGCATCCCCGATTGTGGATGCCAGGCTTAATGACGGCTCGCGAGTCAATGTCGTGTTGCCGCCTGCCGCTATCAATGGGCCGATTGTGACGATCCGAAAGTTCCCAAAACACAGAATTACGATGGAGCAGCTTCTGGAGTATGAATCCATCAGTGAGGAAGCGGCAGAATTTCTGGTTCGTCTGGTGAGAGCAGGATATAACATTTTTATCAGCGGCGGAACCGGTTCCGGGAAAACGACATTTTTGAATGTGTTGTCGGATTATATTCCCGAGACGGAACGAATCATTACGATCGAGGATAATGCAGAGCTGCAGATCACGGAACTTCCCAATCTTGTGCGGTTGGAAGCACGAAACGCAAATGTGGAAGGAACCGGGGAGATTAGTATCCGTGATCTGATTCGAACGGCGCTCAGAATGAGGCCGGACAGAATTATCGTAGGTGAAGTCCGGGGAAAGGAAGCGGCTGATATGCTCCAGGCCTTTAACACGGGCCATGACGGTTCTCTGAGCACCGGGCATGCGAACAGTCCGAAAGATATGCTTTCCAGGCTGGAAATGATGACCCTTATGGGAATGGATATCCCGCTTTCTGCAGTGCAAAGGCAGATCGCTGCAGGAATTGATATTATGGTGCATCTAGGCAGATTGCGGGACAGAAGCAGAAAAGTATTGGAAATTGTGGAGGTACTTGGATATGAGAAAGACGAGATCCGATTGCAGTCCCTGTTTTCGTTTAGGGAAACGGGAGAGAAGAACGGAAAAATCCAGGGAGAGTGGGTGAAAAATGCCGATTTGCTGCGGCGGGAAAAGCTTTTGGCAGCAGGGTATTAGCAGACAGGAATACCTGCTGGCGGCGGCAAAAAGTGTGTCCGTAGTCGCGGCGACGGCGTATCTTTTTTATTCCGAATGGTGGGCGGTAATTCTCTTGTTTCCGCTTGGAGTTCTTTATTTTAAACGAAATGAGGAACAGCTGGAAAAGAAAAAAATACAGGAATTTGAACGCCAGTTTCAGGATGCTCTGCAGTCCCTGGGTGCACAGATGAATATCGGATATTCTATGGAAAATGCAATCAAGGAAGTGCAGAAGGATCTGCAGGTAATGTATAAGAATGACACTGTGATCGTGCGTGAATTTTCATACATGGTCAGTCAGCTGAACCTGAATGTGAATGTGGAGCTGGTCTGGGAGGAATTCGCAAAGAGAGTGAATATTCCGGAGGCAGACAGCTTTGTGACGATATTTGCACAGGCAAAGCGAAGCGGCGGTGACAGCATTGCCATAATTAAAAATGCAGTCAGGCAAATCGTGGAGAAGGCAGAGGTGAACCGCGAGATCGCAACGGTGATCGCGGAAAAGAAGTTGGAATTTCAGGTAATGTCGGTCATTCCTTTTGGGATCATTGGATATATGAGAATCAGTTTTCCCGAATTCATGGATATTCTTTACGGAAATATCCGGGGAGTCCTCTTTATGAGCGGATGCCTTCTTGCATATCTGGCCGCATGGAGACTGGGAAACAGAATTGTGGAGATAGAGGTGTGATATGTGGGTATGCATAGCAGTGTATTTTATCCTTGGCATGGTATGCATTGTACTGCGCTATAGGAAGCTGCTTATCCATTATGATAAAAAATTGTGGAAAACGATTTTTTATGTGATGTTTTGCGCGGCGACGATTGCTCTGTTAACAGAAATCAGTGGTCAGGGCGTGATGCAGAATTTCGGCAAGGTCAGGATCAATCGGGAAGATTATGGCGGGAATTCGGTAAATCATCAGCTTCAGATGCAAATCGAAGGTGAGAAATCTGAAAATGTAGAGATACAGGTTTCTCCCAGAATGTACAGCGAGGAGGAAGTCCAGTCTTTGTTCCGGCAGGCTATGAATAAGCTGGATCAAGTAATACTGGGTGAAAATGAAACGGCGGATCATGTGGTCAAGCCACTATGTTTCCCGCAGGAGCTGGAGGGATACCCGTTTGCTATTTCCTGGGAACCGGGGCGTTATGACGTGATGGATATGAACGGAAGGATCAATCAGGATGCGGTGCTGGAAGAAGATCCGGAAGGCGAAGGAGTCCTTGTAAAGATTACGGGGATCCTGCGTTACGGAACTGAGGAAGCTGCTTATAATACACAGGTTCTTGTATTTGCAGATGTGGAAGAGACAGAAACGATACGGAACCAGGTGCTTAATGCAGCAAGACAGGCAGAAGAAGTATCGCGGGAAGAGAAATCTTTTGTACTTCCTGAACAGGTAAATGGCAGGACAGTCCGATGGAGATTCAGGAAAGAATCAAAGGTCATGCCGGTATTGATGCTTGGAGCAGTTATCTGCGTATTTCTGGTAGTGCAGGAAAGACAGAAGAAAGAAAAGCTGCGAAAAGACAGAAAAGAACAGATGCTGTTCGACTATCCCGAGATCGTGAGCCAGTTTACGATGCTGATGGGAGCAGGAATGACGGCAAAGAATGTCTGGAAGAAAATAACGGCAGATTACTGTGGACAGAAAGAAAGAGGAGGCCGGGTGCGGGATGCATATGAAGAGATGGTCATCACACTTCAGGAAATGCAGAGCGGCATACCGGAGGCAGAATGTTATGAGCGGTTTGCCGCAAGATGCGGTCTGGTTCCGTATATGAAAATGGGAGCGCTTCTTTCCCAGAATCTGAGAAAGGGCGCAAAAGGGACTTCGGATATGCTGAAAATGGAAGCGATTCAAGCCATGGAAGACAGAAAAAGCAGAGCAAGGCGTCTTGGAGAAGAAGCAGGTGTCAAGCTGTTGCTTCCGATGCTTCTGATGCTAGTAATCGTTCTTGTGATCGTCGTTGTTCCGGCCTTTCTTTCTATCGATCTGTAGGCTGGGAAGGAAAGACGAGGGAGGTGAAAGGATGAAGCGTGTGAAAAATATGATCAGATCAGTCTGGATCCGGGCACAGTGTGTGATGCACGATAACCGGGGAATTTCGGTGATTGAACTGATTTTGGTTTTGGTGGTCATTATTGGACTGGTGTTAATTTTTAAATCACAGTTAACCAGTCTGGTGGAAACAATTTTTGAAAAAATTACGAGTGAAAGTGCAGGAATTTAGTAGTAATTAAACGGTTCTTATTCTGAAAATGGGCGGTATAGAAAATGAAAAAAATGGTGAAAGGGGAGCTGACAGCTTTTCTTAGTCTTGTATTTATCCTTCTGGTCTCACTGGTGGGAGCTGTCCTTGAAAGCGCATCCATTCAGGTGATGAAAAATGAAAGAAGGGCAGATGCCACCAGAGCGATGGAATCTGTATTTGCAGAATATCAAAGAGACCTTCTGGATCGATATGAGATATTTGCACTGGATGAGAGCTATGAATCGGAACAGGTATCAGAGTCTGCTATTTTAAACCGAATGTCCTATTATGGGGCAGAAAATATGGACAAAGAGATCGATGCGATTCGTTATCTGACGGATGAAAACGGGAAGGCATTTTATGACCAGGCGGTTCAGTATGAAAAAGAAAAGACGGGGGCAGCGGCGGTAGAGGAGATGGCCGGGAAATCTTCTGTGTGGAAAGAACAGGAGAGCCAGGCAGAGCAATACGAAAAAGAGGATACAGAGACGAGTTTTGAATTAGAGCGTATGCTTGAGGAGGAAAGCCAGAAGCTGCCGCAGGAAGGAAATCCGCTTCCGGTCGTTTCGAATATAAAGGCAGGTGGAATATTGAATTTTGTCCTGCCGGATGGATTTGAGGTTTCGGATAAGACAGTGGATCTGTCATCGTTTGTATCACATCGTGAACTGCAAAGCGGTTATGGAAGCTTTCGGGAGAAGGTTCAGGGAACCGGTGACACCATTTTTTTCAATCTATACCTTATGGATCATTTTAATCACGCAGTTAAAAAAGAAAAAGAAAGTGTGCTTCAATATGAGTTGGAGTATCTTCTTGCAGGAAAGTCAAGTGACAGGGAGAATCTGGAGGCGGTTGTAAAGAAACTCTGCAGTATCAGGTTCGCCGTCAATTATGCTTATCTTCTGACAGATGTGGAAAAGCAGGCAGAGGTGCAGGCTGCATCCGTGGCAATGTGTGCGCTCCTTGCAGTTCCGGGCATAACTGAGGTTGTAAAGCAGGCACTTCTCCTTGCATGGGCGTATGGAGAAGGAATCGTTGATGTGAAAACTCTTCTAACCGGGAAAAGAGTTCCTTTAGTAAAGTCGTACGAGACGTGGCAACTTTCGTGGGAGAACCTTCTGCATCTGGGGGAAGATCAGTCGGTTCTGGAAGGCAGGGATGCAGAGGGCGGATATTCTTATGAAAAGTATTTGCAGGTGCTGCTTATGCTGGAAAAAAAGGAAAAACTGACAATGTGGGCATTGGATCTGGAAGAACTGAATCTCAGAGAAATTGCAGGAAAAACATGGTTTCGCGCAGACTCATGCGTGGTGGCGTTAAGAGCCAATATGGACTGTGGACTGCGCAGATCGATCCACTACAGATTTGCGGCAGAATATCAGTACAAATAGAGGGAAAATAAAAGGAGGTGGATACAGATGTCTTTTCCGTTCCTCGATTTTTTGGTCTGTATAATTGCAAACATATATGATACACGTCGATACAACAATTCTTTCAGGAAGGAGGAAGGATTTGGTTTCTCGCGAAAAGGCGCAGCTCTCTTGACGGAAAAGGCATCTGTATCTGCCTCGCGAAAAGCGCGGATCATGGAAGGCAGCATCACTGTGGAAGCTGTCGTGTGTATTCCGCTGTTTTTATATGCATCTATTTGTCTGATTTGGCTGTTGGAGCTTCGTTCCATACAGCTTGTCGTCAGGGAAGGGATGCAGGGAGCCGGAAAAGAGCTGGCACAGGAATGCTATGAGCTGCCGCTTCTTATTCCGGCAAGAGTGGAATCAAAGATCGTCAGTCTGATCGGGGAGGAGCGGCTTGACCGAAGCTGTATTGTGGAAGGGAGCGAAGGCCTGGAATGTGAAAAATCTTACATCTGGCCGGGAAGCGCGATCATCGAATTAAAGACAAGCTATCAGGTAAAGCTTCCGTTTCCGCAGTTTTTGATTCCGCCGATCCGGTATCAGGAGTCTATGAGAATCAAAGGATGGACCGGGTATGTGAAACAATCCTTTGGTCAGACGGGACAGCAGGAAATTGTGTATATTACGGAAACAGGAATCGTTTATCACAGGGATTATCACTGCACATATCTGGAACCGTCTGTACGTCTGGTGTCGCTTGAAGAGATCGAGCCACTGAGAAATCAGAGTTCCGGAAAATATTATCCCTGTGAACTGTGCGGAAGGTTCTGTAAGGGGAATGCTTATATCACGGATTATGGGAATCGGTATCACAGTACTTTGGACTGCAGCGGTGTGAAACGAAAAATTTATGCAGTCCCGATCCGTGAAGTTAAGGGAAAGGGAGCGTGTTCAAAATGTGGAAAATAGAAGAAATGGCTGTTCTGGCATTTCTGGGAGCGGGGGCCGTATATGACTTCAGGAATAGAAAAATCCCGGCAGGTTATCTGATGTTTGGAACAGTAGGAATTGTTTTTTATCTGGCATTCGAGGGTCAGATGGAGTGGTATCTGTGGCTTCCGGGACTGGCGACCGGACTGCTCTTCCTTCTTTGTTCCAAGATCACCGAAGAAGGGATTGGATATGGGGATAGCTGGATGATCCTGAATCTGGGACTTTTTCTCGGAATCTGGCGGCTTCTGATATCGCTCGGCATTGCATTTTCGGCGGCAGCAGCGGCGGCGGGAGTCGGTCTGGCGCTGAAAAAATGGAATCGTAAGACGAGAATACCCTTCTATCCCTTTCTGGTAGTCGGTTATGTGGGGGCATTGTTATGGTGAAAAGAGGAACAGAAGGAATAAAAAAGAAGTCCGGGCGGACTGTGCGTGCCTCGACCGTGGTGGAAATGGCGTATCTGATGCCGCTTGTGCTTATGGTGTGGATGCTCGTGATTTTCGGGTTGTTTTACTATCATGATAAAACAATCTTAATGGGAGCGGCATATGAAACGGTAATTGTGGGAAGTGAGATCTTATATGGGATGGAAGAGTTCCCGCAGGAAGAAATGGAGAATTATTTTCGTGAGAGAATACGGGGAAAACTGATGTTTTACGGGCAGGTGTCCGTGAATGTATATGAGGAACAGCAGAGGATCATTGCAAAGGCCAGTGCGAGTGGGAAAGGGATGGAACTTCAGGCATCCGGAAGTGCTGTCATTACGGAGCCTGAGAAGCAGATCCGCAGGCTGAAAGCCGGAAAGAAGAAGTTGGAGGGTGCGCTGCAATGAAGACGGAATATGAACGGAATCTGCATCATGCATGGATGATTCTGGAGTTTGATGAGATCTATGAAGAAGATTACCAGATGAGGATGCTGGCAGAGAACCATCTTAACTGTCTGCTGGATGTAAAGGGACAGGGAATGGACCGGAAAAGCAGGTACCAGTATGAGGTGGGCGGAAAGACATCGATGGCTGCGATGGGAGAACGTCAGAAATGGAATTTTTCGCGGATGAAGGAATTCATGCAGCAATTTGTGGAAGCAGTGCGCGAGGTGAATAATTATCTCCTTGATGTGAATTGTCTGAACCTGGATCCGGAATATATCTATTACCAGAACGGACGATATTTTTTCTGCTATTGTCCCGCATTCAAGGGAAATATATGGGAGGCATTTCATGTACTGACAGAATATTTCGTCAGAGAGACAGATTATGAAGATAAAGAGGCAATCTATCTTGCATGCGAGCTTCATAAAGCTTCTATGGAAGATAACTATAATATAGAACAAATACTGGAGAGGATTCTGGAAAGGAAAGAGCAGAGAATGGAAGACGTGAAGAAAAATCTGAAATACGGTAATGCAGCATATGAACTTAAAGAGGATCAAATCCTGGATGATTGGGCCGGTGAACAGGAGCTGAAGGGAAATGTGATGAAAGACAGAGAAACAGTATGGGGATTTGTGACGAGAAAAATCAGGAAAAGAAATCACAGAAATTGGGAAAATCGGGAGGTGCAGGAAGAAAATGAAGCGGAAAATTATCGGAATTTTTGAGTAAAGTACTTCCGCCGGGAATCATTTCCAGCGGAAGTGAATGTAAAATATTGGTAACAAAACACTTGTAAATCATACTCTCATTCCATATAATAAAAAATAAGGTTATGAAATGGGCAATAATACAGTAAAACGACTGCCCTTCTGAACTTCTGAATCTACAGATATGGTTCCGCCGTGAGCTTCGATGGTACGTTTGGCGATTGCAAGTCCGAGACCGGTTCCGCCGGTTTTATGGGTTACGAAAGCATCAAATATCTCGTCAAGCTGTTCTTCGGGAATACCGCAGCCATCATCTGAGATAATGATTTTCAGAAAATGGTCATCTGTATCGGCCTCCAGCCGGATGGTCCCGTGAGCAGACACCGCATCACCGGCGTTGCGAAGAAGATTGAGAAAGACTTCCTGAAGCTTTACCTTATCTCCCTGGATGACCGGAAGTTCAGGAGAGATTCGGGAAGTAAATTCAATGTCTGTTTCGGCGCAGGAAGCGGCAAAGGACAGACAAAGATGACTGAAAAAATCGAAGGCAGAAAAAGAAGAACGGTTGATACGTTCTCCGTTGTTATAGGCAGAAAGCTCCTGCAGCAGAGAAATCATAAATTCAATATCTTCCCGCATGTCATTCCAGTGACGGAAATCCCGTGTCTCAGGATGCTGGGACTCGATCAACTGTAATGTACTGTAGATGAGTGTGAGAGGATTACGGATCTCGTGGCTGATCTTGCTGATCGTATATTGCTGGTCATCCAGAAGCTTTTGGATCAATGCCCTGTTTTCAGGTTTTGCGTTCATCAGTTGTTGTAATTGCTCATAATCATGATTTGTTAATGACATTATCATACCGCCTTTCCAAACATAGTGTAGCATTGGCGGTATAGATATTCAAATATATTTTAAAGAAAGAGGTAAGAAATATGAGAGATGAGAACTGTATTTTCTGTAAAATTGCAAACGGAGAGATTCCTTCAGCTACGTTGTATGAAGATGATGATTTCAGAGTCATTCTGGACCTTGGACCGGCAACAAAGGGACATGCCCTGATCCTTCCGAAAGAACATTATGCGAATCTGTATGAGATTGACGATGAACTTGCAGCAAAAGCATTCAAACTGGCGAAAAAGATGGTCATCAAGATGACAGAAGTGCTTGGATGTGACGGATATAATGTTGTACAGAATAATGGCGAGGCAGCAGGACAGACAGTTTTCCATTTCCATATGCATCTGATCCCGCGGTATAAGGATGATGATGCACGCTTCGGATGGAAGACAGGACAGCTCACGGATGAAGTCAGAGACGAAATTCTTGCAAAATTAAAATAAGGAAATCGGAACTGAGTAAACATGAGTGAGATACAGAGGGGTGTAAGTGTGGACACTCAAGATAAAGATACACGTAAATTTGAGGAAATTTACATTAAGTACAAAGAAGTTGTGTACAAAACCGCGCTGCGTTACTCTGATTACAATAGAGAGATTTCTCAGGAGATGACACAAGAAGTATTTGTGAAATTGTGTGATTATCCGAATCTGCTCCAAGAAGAATATATTGGTGCATGGTTGGTGACAAGTGTAAAAAATGCGACGATCAATTGCATAAAGAAGGGAAAATACGAGATCCTGAGTGAAGATGGGGGTTTCATTGCAGAAACAGAGAATAGTACGCAGAAAAGTCCGGAGGATGCGTTCTTTGAAGAGTTCACACGGGATCAGAGAAACAAGAAGGCAAAGAGGATTCTTGATGATCTGTACGAGATCAATGAACGCTGGTATGATGCTGTGACAAAATCTTATTGTCTGAACATGCCACAGAAAGAAGTGGCCGAAGAGATGGGAGTCAGTATCGAAGTGCTTCACAGTGTTTTGTACAGAGCCAGAGAATGGGTAAAGAAAAGATATAAGTTCGATGAGGATTAAGAAAACGGAGAATGGCAACAAAAAACAGGTGCCGTTCCGGCACCTGTTTAACATGCATATTTCATATTTATCTGGATGCTGCTTCCTCGATCAGACCGATGATGGTCTCGATCGGACTTTGCTGTGAGGACTGATTCATTGCTTCCACAAAGGTTTCGCGGGAGTCGTAAAGCTTATGAACAGCCGAAAGGAGACGTTCGTCAGTCAGCTCTTCTTCTTCCAGGACCATGCTGAATTTCTGGCGTTCGAAAGAGCGGGCATTGAGAATCTGGTCTCCGCGGCTCGCACTTGCAGAAAGCGGAATCAGCAGATTCGGTTTGCGAAGGGCAAGAAGCTCGCAGATCGCATTGGCTCCTGCGCGGGAGATTACAATATCTGCCAGAGCGAAGAGATCTCTCAGTTCATCCTGAATATATTCGAACTGAGCATAACCTTGCAGACCTTTCAGGGATTCATCCAGTTTACCTTTGCCGCAAAGGTGGATGATCTGGAATTCTTCCAGCAGCTGAGGAAGGATTTTGCGGACAGCCTGATTGACTGCGGCGGCGCCGAGACTTCCTCCGACAATGAGGATGACCGGCTTTTCTTCCTGGAAACCACAGAATTTGCGGGCTTTTTCCTTATCACCGGTCATAAGCTCCTGACGGATCGGAGAACCGGTAAGGACTGCTTTATCTTCAGGCAGAGCCTTCAGAGTTTCAGGAAAATTGCAGCAGACTTTGGTCGCGGATGGAATCGAGATTTTGTTCGCAAGACCCGGAGTCATATCGGATTCATGAATGATGACCGGAACGTGGTTGCGTTTTCCGGCGATCACAACCGGAACACTGACGAATCCGCCTTTTGAGAAAATAACATCCGGTTTTAAATCTTTTATAATTTTATTTGCTTCGCTGAATCCCTTCAGAACACGGAAAGGGTCTGTAAAATTCTGAAGGCTGAAATAACGGCGGAGCTTTCCGGAAGAAATACCGTGGTATGGAACGCCCTGCTTTTCAATCAGGCTTTTCTCTATACCATTATATGAACCAATGTAATGTATATCGTATTGAAGTTCCTTTAAACGTGGTAACAGCGCAATATTTGGTGTAACATGCCCGGCAGTACCACCGCCGGTTAAAATAATACGTTTCATAGATAGTCCTCCCACTTTATCATATTATGCGGGGGTTAAAGTCATGCATAATCATATTAATATGAATGACATAACTTGTTGACCCTGATACCATATAATTTTAGCAGATAAAGGAAAAAGGTCAAGAAAAAGGGAAAAGAAATCATAAAGAATGATTGCAGCCAAGGAATAAAAACTGGCTGTGACAAAGAATGAGGTTGCTGAAATGAAGAATGAACAAGAAAAATTGGAAGATTTTTTGAAATCAGAACTGATGAAAGAGGGAGATGAAATTCTGGCAGAAATAGAAGCAGATGAATCCCTGAAAGATATTTCACTTCCCGAGGAGATGGATGAGGGATTATGGAAGAAAATCCAAAAGAAGCAGGCTGAAAAGGCTGCTTATGAGGCGTTGTCTGAAAAAGATAAAGAGGCACTGCGTCTGGGGCGGGAAATGATGATGCTGAATGGCGATGATGTTGGTATGGGTGAAGGGGAAGATGAGAAGAATGCGGTTGGAGAACGTTATGCGGAAAGCGCGGTAGAGAATGACGGTGCTAAGGTTGTGAAGTACTCGAGAAAGAGGAAGAAGAGAGTTTATCTCTTGGTTGCGGCTGTGGCGGTGTTGGCGCTGGCGGCTGGGATGACAAGTATTGGTGGAGCACCGTTTGTTACTGGAGTAATGAACAAAATTGTTGGTGAAAGAGAAGTGCTCCAGGTGGATAGCGAAAGAGAAGGGGAAGATGATAGACTTAGTACGGAGAGCGAGGAAGAGAAGGCGTGGCAGGCGGTTAAAGATAGGCTAGAAATTGAACCAGTTAGATTAGGTTACAAACCTGTAAAAATGAATTTTGTTGATTATGAGATAGATGAAGCAGTTGGAGAAGCATGTTTTATATATGATTATGAAGGTGTGGCTATCGAATATCAAATGTGGGCTAATTACAGAAATAAATCAGTGGGATATGATATAGAGGATAAATTGGTAAAGAAAGAAGTGTTAATCGTATCTGATGTAGAGATAGAAATAAGCTGTTACCAAGTTGAGGAAAATCAAGCGCAAGAGTACGTTGCTCGATTTAATAATGCAAATGTAAACTATGTTTTAAATAGTTGTATTAAAGAAGCGGAATTTGTTGACATAATAAAAAATTTAATTTTTTAGAAAAATTGCGTAAGTTTTTCAGAGTTCGATTGTTTATATAGTAAAGAGAAAAAACAGGAGGCAGGAATGAAGAAACTTAAAGCGATTTTATTAATGGTAACAATGATTATTGGTTTAACATGTACGTCAAAGATAGATGTTAAAGCGACAGAAGAAGTAGAGTGTGTAGATGGATCATATTTGACAGATGATGATTATTCTGAAGGAGAAGATGTAAAAATTACTAGAGGGGTGTATTTAAAGAGTGGAACTTCAACAATATCGGAAGTTGGAACAGGAAAAATAGCGGCGGGAGGCAGAACTGTTGGACAAACGACAGTATCTGAGATTGCTGTTTATGTTTCAGTAGAAAAATTGGTAAATGGAAGTTGGCAAACATATACAACTTGGTCTGCGAAGAAAAGCAATGCGGTTTTAGTAAGTACAAGTAAAACATTATCCGTTCCAATAGGTTATTATTATCGAGTTTATTCTACGCACAAAGCAAATTCGGATATAAGTGGTTCTTTCACCAACGGAATCCACATTTAACCGTTACCCATAAAAGCCGTTCCCCTTCCCGCTCACTCATTCAGCGGATTCCTTATAACTACTGCGTAATGTTCTCTTACCCAGGGACAACTACAAAATACTATAAAATAAAAAAATATTATGTAAAGTGCCCGCCGACTAAATGAACTCAAATGGGCAATTGGATATAGGCAGTAGTTATAAGAAATCCGCTGAGAGCGGGAAGTTACAAAAACCTTACATTAATACTGGATACAGTCAAAA
>JALFNN010000113.1 GCA_022774325.1 bacterium
GATACGACATCAGGGGATGTCTCTTCGTTTCCGAAGGGCACATCCCCTGACATAAATTCCATATTTTTCATTTACGCGCTGATTGCATTCCCGGTATAAAGCTGATAATACTTTCCTTTTTCCTCCATAAGCTGTTCGTGCGTTCCCCGCTCAATAATTCTTCCCTGTTCCAGAACCATGATACAGTCTGAATTCCGTACCGTTGACAATCTGTGAGCGATGACAAATGTGGTACGTCCGTGCATCAGTTTATCCATACCGTCCTGAACGATTCGCTCGGTTCTTGTATCGATCGAGCTGGTCGCCTCATCAAGAATTAGTACAGGTGGATCTGCGATCGCTGCCCGGGCAATCGCAAGAAGCTGTCTCTGACCCTGACTTAAGTTTGCCCCATCTCCGTGAAGCATGGTATCATACCCCTGCGGGAGTCTTCGGATAAATCCGTCTGCATTGGCAAGCTTTGCCGCTGCAATGACCTCTTCATCGGTCGCATCCAGTTTCCCGTAACGAATGTTTTCTTTGACCGTTCCGGTAAATAAGTGTGTATCCTGGAGTACGATTCCCAAAGACCTTCTCAGATCCGGTTTCTTGATCTTGTTGATATTGATTCCGTCGTACCGGATCTTACCGTCCTGAATATCATAGAAACGGTTGATCAGATTGGTAATCGTCGTCTTTCCTGCTCCGGTAGATCCTACGAATGCGATCTTCTGTCCCGGTTCCGCATAAAGTTTCACATCGTGAAGAACGATCTTCTCGTCTGTATATCCAAAATCAACTCCGTTGAAGACTACATGACCTTTCACTTCTACATAATCTGTAGTTCCGTCTGCCTGATGCGTATGTTTCCATGCCCATCTTCCGGTACGCTCCGCACTCTCTACAAGCTTTCCGTCTTCTTCTTTTGCATTGACCAGCGTAACATAACCTTCATCCTTCTCAATCGGTTCATCAATCATCCGGAAAATTCTCTCTGCACCGGCCATTGCCATAACAACCGCATTGAGCTGGTTACTGATCTGGTTAATCGGCATACTGAAGCTCTTATTAAAAGTCAGGAAACTTGCAAGTCCGCCGAGTGTAAATCCGCCTACATGATTCAGCGCAAGAATACCTCCCACAATCGCGCAGATTACATAGCTCACATTTCCAAGCTGTGCGTTGATCGGTCCTAACACATTGGCAAAGGTATTGGCTCTGTCTGCACTCTCAAAGAGCTGATCGTTCAGTTCTTTGAATCGTTCTTCATTTTCCTCTTCATGGCAGAAGACTTTGACAACCTTCTGTCCATTCATCATTTCCTCAATATATCCGTTAACCTTTCCAAGATTCACCTGCTGTTCCATGAAATATTTTCCACTCTTGCCTGCCGCGAATCCGGACGCTTTGATCATGAGCGCCACCATAACCAGGGTCACAATCGTAAGCGGAATATTCAAGATCAGCATACTGACAAATACACTGATGATCGTAAATCCACTGTTGATCACCTGCGGAATACTCTGGCTGATCATCTGTCTCAACGTGTCGATGTCGTTCGTATAGACCGACATGATATCTCCATGAGCATGAGAGTCAAAATACCTGATCGGCAGTTTTTCCATGTGTTCAAACAGATCATTTCGCAGATCCCGCAGCGTTCCCTGCGTTACATTGACCATGATCCGGTTATACAAATAGGTACACAGTACTCCCAATGCATAGAACACGGCCACTCTGCCAATCGCATGTGCAAGCGGTCCGAAATCCGGCGTGTCGGAAAGCAGAAACGGCGTAATGTAGTCATCGATCAGGTTCTTGGTAAACATGGTTCCCTGCACATTTGCAAGCACACTTCCGCAAATGAATAAGAACACGAAAATACAATGGATCTTATAGCTTTTGAGAACATATTTCATCAGTCTTATAAATAATTTCCCGGGATTCTTAACCTTCGGTTTTGTTCCTCTTGGAGCTCCCGGCTTCATTGGTCCTGCCATCTTCTATTCACCCGCCTTTTCATCAAAATCTCCGCCGCCTTTTGTCTGAGATTCATATACCTCACGGTAAATCTCATTTCCGGCAAGCAACTCTTCATGCGTTCCGAATCCATCCACTTTTCCTTCATTCAGGACAAGGATCCTGTCCGCACTCTGCACACTTGAAATTCTCTGTGCAATAATCAGTTTTGTCGTATCCGGTATTTCCTCAGCAAAAGCTTTGCGGATTTTGGCATCGGTTGCCGTATCCACCGCACTGGTACTGTCATCCAGGATCAGAATCTTCGGTTTCTTAAGCAGTGCCCTCGCGATACAAAGTCTCTGCTTCTGGCCGCCGGATACGTTATTTCCGCCCTGTTCAATATGTGTCTCATATCCTTTTGGAAATCTCTGAATAAATTCATCGGCGCACGCCAGCTGACAGGCTCTCTCACATTCTTCACGAGTCGCATTTTTATCGCCCCAACGCAGATTATCCAGAATCGTACCCGAAAACAGCACATTATTCTGCAGCACAACAGAAACCTGATTACGGAGGGCTTCCATATCATATTCCTTGACATTCCTTCCGCCTACGAG
Organism: bacterium; assembly: GCA_022774325.1. Lineage (GTDB taxonomy): Bacteria > Bacillota > Clostridia > Lachnospirales > Lachnospiraceae > Allocoprococcus. The sequence continues at coordinate 2,559 of JALFNN010000113.1, forward strand.
CACTTCCCCCTGCGTCACATCATACAGACGGCTCACCAGATTCACAAGCGAAGTTTTAGCACTTCCTGTTCCTCCGATAATTCCTATTGTTTCACCGGAGCGAATGCAGATATTGATATCTTTCAGCACCGGCTCTCCCGCATCTTTTCTATAGGAAAAATCCACATTCCTGAATTCAATAGAACCGTCTTTCACTTCATGAATCGGTTCTTCCGGATTCTTCAGATCACTGGTCTCACTTAGAACTTCAGAAATACGTTTAGCACTTGCCATACTCATGGAAATCATAACGAAAACCATGGACAGCATCATAAGACTCATCAGAATATTCATACAGTATGTCAGAAGACTCATCAATTCTCCGGTGGTCAATGTATCAGAAACGATCATTTTTGCGCCGAGCCAGCTGATCAGCAGAATACAAGTATAAACGGTAGACTGCATGATCGGTGAATTGTAAACCAGATTGCATTCAGCCTTTTTAAAGATCTTATAAATATTCTCACTCGTCCGCTTAAATTTTTGTGTTTCCTCTTCTTCTCTTACATAAGCTTTTACCACCCGGATCGCTGACACATTTTCCTGCACAGAAGCATTCATATCATCATATTTCGGAAAAGCCATCTGAAAATATTTGGTTGCATTGCTCATGATAAAGAACAAAATTCCTCCCAGAATAATTACAGCAATCAGGTAGATGGAAGCCAGGCGCGCGTTAATACGGAATGCCATCACCATCGCACAGATCAGGCTGGCAGGCGCACGTGTAAACATCCTGAGTACCATCTGATAGGAATTCTGGATATTTGTCACATCCGTCGTAAGTCTTGTCACAAGCCCGGCTGTGCTGAACTTATCAATATTGGAAAATGAAAATGTCTGGATATTGCGAAACATCGCTTCTCTCAAATTTCTCGCAAATCCTGTGGAAGCCTTCGCTCCGAACCTTCCTCCCATAATTCCGGCAAAAAGCCCCACAAAGGCTGCAACGATCATCACCGCTCCGACTTTGTAAATGTGTCCCATGTCTCCGGCATTGACTCCGTCATCAATAATAGAAGCCATCAAATACGGAATCATCATTTCCATGAGCACTTCCAGAATCATGAACATCGGCGTTATGATTGATGCAGCTTTAAATTCTTTTACTTCTTTCAGTAATGTCCGAATCATCTCTCTCCTCCTTGTTGATAAAAAGTTCCTTTTGTTTTATAAGATTTTTCTCTAATTTCTCAGTAACAATAAAAAAGGCATCCAATTCTTCATCTGAGATTCCTTCCAGCGTCCTGACATTAAGTCCACTGATGATTCCTTCGATTTTTTCATGGGTATAAATCCCTTTCTCTGTGAGCAAGACTTTCTTAAGGCGGGCATCATAGTCCACCGACTCTCTCCGAAGATATCCTTTTTTCTCCATCAACTGAATAACGTTCGTGACAGACGAACGTCCTACTGAAAAGTGCTTTTCAATGTCTTTTTGAAAAATATCGCGGTCCCGGTTCTCATACAGATACCGAATGATCCATCCGTGCATCAGTGTAATCTCATCGATTCCTGCTTCCTTCACATGCATCGACAGGTTCCGGCGCATCATATGATCCAGCCGCTTGAGGACCAGACCGACCTGATCCCGCTTCTTTTCTGTCATCCGACTACCGCCTTTCTTTTAGTTCGTTTTCGAATTGTTCGATACTAAACATATTTTACTTCAATATTTCTAAATGTCAATCTTTTTCTTGACTTTTCGTCTATATTTTGGGTAAGTAAAAAGAGCAGTTAAACAACTGCTCTTCTCATATACTATGATCTATCTTCCATCTTCACATACTCTCTGTGCGGTGCCAGAGGCTTATATGCCGGACGAATGATCTTATCTACATTTTTCAACTCTTCCAGACGATGTGCACTCCAGCCTACTATACGTGCTGTCGCGAAAATCGGTGTGTAAAGCTGCTCCGGAATTCCCAGCATACTGTATACCAGTCCACTGTAGAAGTCCACATTCGCATTTACACCTTTGTACATCTTTCTCTTCTGTGCTATGATCTCCGGCGCCATCTTTTCTACTTTTGCATACAGATTGTATTCTTTTTGACACCCCTTCTCGACAGCAAGCTTTTCTACAAAGCTCTTAAAGATATCTGCACGCGGGTCAGAAACAGAGTAAATCGCATGCCCCATTCCATAGATCAGACCCTTCTTGTCAAATCGCTCTTTGTTCAAAAGGCCTTCCAGGTATGCACGCACCTCATCATCATCGTCCCAGTCCTTTACTTCTTTCTTCATATCGGCAAACATCTGAGTCACTTTGATATTGGCACCTCCATGCTTCGGGCCTTTCAGAGAAGCCATCGCCGCTGCCACGGTAGAATAGGTATCCGTTCCGGATGAAGTCACAACGTGCGTCGTAAATGTCGAATTATTTCCGCCGCCATGATCCATATGCAGTACAAGTGCCATATCCAGAAGCTTCGCTTCCAGATCGGTGTACTGTCTGTCCTCACGCAGCATCATCAGGATATTCTCCGCTACAGATTTATCCGGCTCCGGTGCATAAATATAAAGGTCATCACCCATGCGATAATTATATGCATGATAGCCGTAAACCATCAGCATTGGGAACTGGCTGATCAAATTCAAGCACTGTCTCAGGACATTCGGAATGCTTGTGTCATCTGCCTTGTCATCATAAGAATACAAATTCAGAATTGAACGCGACAGGCTGTTCATCATATCACGACTGGGGGCTTTCATAATAACATCCCTGACAAATGTCGGCGGCAAGGTTCTTCGCTCCACCAGCATCTCATGAAACTCCGCAAGCTGCTTAGCATTCGGAAGTTCTCCAAAGAGCAGAAGATATGCGACTTCCTCAAATCCAAAGTGTCCTGCCTCCAGAAATCCTCTGACAAGATCCTTGATATTATACCCCCGATAATAGAGATTGCCTTCACAAGGGACTTCTTCGCCATTCACGATCTTCTTTGCGCAGACATCCGAAATATTCGTAAGCCCGGCAAGTACACCCTTCCCATTCACATCCCGAAGACCACGCTTCACATCATATTCCGTGTAAAGCTCCTTGTCAATCGCATTACTCTTCTCACAGAGCGCCGCAAGTCTCTCAATCTCCGGTGTATTCTCGAACAACACCTGCTCCACAGTTTTTCCGTTATTGGTCATCTACCATACCCCTTTCTTTCTGTCTTAAACCAATAAGTACCTTTCGCCATCAAGCGTCTCCAATTTTGGTGTGTTGCTCTATTCTATCAAATAGTATACAAAAATACAATCCTATAATTCTTAAAGTTTTATAACCTAATTATTAATTGTTACTGTTCTGAGCCAAGCAGATTTGACAAAAACTGTTACATTAATTTCCAGCTGGGAAATACGGTCTCAGTGCATTTGCAACACTGCTGATTGGCATCGTCTGAAGCCATACATGCCCCGGTCCGGTAATTACAGTATTAAACAGTCCTTCGCCTCCGAATACCATATTTTTAAGTCCCGGTACCGTCTGGATATCCATCTGGCAGCTCGCAGTCATTGCGGCAAGATATCCGGAATCTATCACGATCTGCTGTCCAGGCTGCAGATCATACTCCACAACGTGTCCATCGAATTCTGCAAATACAATTCCATTTCCGGATACTCTCTGCAGGATAAAACCTTCCCCTCCGAACAGTCCAGAGGCTACTTTTTTCTGAAAATGCACGGTCAGGCTTACTCCTGCTTCCGAAGCCAGAAATGCCTTCTTCTGAAAAATATATTCCTGTCCCGGTCTCACCTCAAACGCCTTAATCGAACCCGGAAAACTGGATGCAAATGCAATCAGTCCCTTCCCGCCCTGAGACGTGTAAGTATTCTGAAACATGGATTCTCCGGAAAACATTCTTCCGAATGCTTTACCGATTCCTCCATTGGTAGATGTGTCCATTTTCATATTCGGAGACATCCATGACATAGATCCTCTCTCTGTCACCATCTGCTCCCCATCCTCCAGTTCGCAGATTACTACCGGTAATGTGTCACCTTGTATCTGATACCTCATACTTGTTTCCTCCTATATTCTACATCAGCTCACCGATGTGATTTGCAAGTTCTGCAAACTCTTCCAGTGTAAGAGCCTCTCCCCTGATACTTGCCCCTCTTCCCAGACGGTCGATTGCCTCACTGATGACCTCTTTCGGCAAATCCAATTCCGGCGAGTTTTTAAGCCCGTTCGCAAGCGTCTTTCTCCTCTGATTGAACGATGCCCGGATAATCCGGAACATCAGTTTTTCATCTCTGACGTGTACCGGCGGCTGCGCATGTCTGGTAAGTCGGATCACAGCAGATCCCACAGTAGGTCTCGGCATAAAACAATTCGGCGGTACATTTGCAACAATATACGGTTCGGCATAATACTGAACCGCAAGCGACAAAGCACCATAATCCTTTGTACCTGGTCCTACCTGCATTCGGTCTGCCACTTCCTTCTGCACCATAACTGTAATACTCTCCAGCGGCACATGATTTTCGAACAGTCCCATGATAATCGGTGTCGTAATATAATATGGAAGATTCGCAACCACCTTAATCGGCTTTCCTCCATTTTTCTCTTCTGCAAGCGCAGCAATATCCACTTTCAGAATATCTTCGTTAATCACTGTCACATTATCATAATCTGATAAAGTATCCTCCAGGATTGGGATCAATGCTTTATCAATCTCCACCGCCGTCACTTCTCGCGCCGCACATGCAAGATACTGCGTCATCGTTCCAATCCCCGGCCCGATTTCCAACACAAAATCATCCTTCGTAATGTCCGCTGCCCGGATAATCTTATCCAGTACATGCGTATCAATCAGAAAATTCTGTCCGAATTTCTTCTGAAAATTGAATCGATATTTCTGCAGAATCTCAATGGTATTCTGCGGATTCCCTAATGTCGGTTCTTTCACTTTGCTGTCTCCTCTCGTTTCTCACATAATACGGCAGGGATTCTGCCTGCTAAACAGGATCCAGCCGATACATTCTGCGTGCATTTTCTTCCGTTGTGGCAATCACTTCTTCTGCCGAAATCCCCTTCAATTCAGCAATCTGCTCTGCAACATATAATAAATAAGATGATTGATTCCGCTTACCCCGAAACGGTTCCGGTGCAAGATAAGGGCAATCTGTTTCCAGAAGGATACGCTCCAGTGGCACTGCCCCCACGACTTCTTTCATCTTCTTTGAATTCTTAAACGTAACCACTCCGCCGATTCCAATGTAAAATCCCATCCTCACATATTCCTCAGCCATCTCTTTTGAATAGGAATAGCAGTGAATCACACCCTCAAGATCTTTCGCATAATTCTCCATCACATACATTGTATCCGCAGCAGCATCACGGCTGTGGATCACCACCGGGAGATTCAGTTCCTTTGCCAGTTCAAGCTGACGTACAAACCACTTTCTCTGAACCTCATGCGATTCGTTATCCCAATAATAATCCAGACCGATTTCTCCAACCGCAACCACCTTATCCTCTTTAAAAAATTCCCGCATCTTTGCGAACTTTTCCTCATCAAGAACCCCCACCTCATCCGGATGAATCCCGACAGCCGCATATACATGCGGATACTTCTTTGCAAGCTCCACTGCGTGTAAACAAGATTCATACGTGGCACTTACATTTACAATCGTTCCTACCCCAAGGGACGGCATTGCTTCCAGAAGCGCATCCCGGTCTTCCTGAAACTGCTCATCATCATAATGAGCGTGTGTATCAAATATCATTTTTGTCACCCTTCATTTGTCTCTATAGTCCATACCAATTTGCATGATACATTTGTAGTATATCACATTCTTTCTTAAAGAAAAATATATTTTTCTCTTGCCCCTTGTCTCCTACTTATGTATACTAGAGGTAGTGTAAAAATGGAAGTCGGGGCGACTATCCATCCAGCAAGTTAAAGGAGGTTTTTGCAATGAAAGTATATGATACTGTAAACAATGTAGAATTAGAGGCTGATACTCAGGGACTGATTGATATCATGGTAGCAGGACGTCAGGTTGATGTATATCTCCCGGCACCAAGATCCGATGCTGACGGATATCTTACATGGGATGTAGAACACTGGTCATCTATCGACAACAGACGTTTTATCCGCTGCTATTCCTACAAAGGAAGAGTTCTCAGTGAATCTACAGGTCATAACCTGTACGATCTGGCAAATGATTTCAAACCGGAAGAAGCTGTAAAAATTGAACTCAGCTAAGCTGACAAAAATGGCGGGAAATTCAAGTAAATTTCCCGCCATTTTTGTTTCATATTTTTACAGAGTAATCACCTGCTCTACTCCTGCCGGTACAAGTGCTGCGTATACGTTCGGGAAACATCCGATTCCTGCCGGTGCGATCAGCTTGTCAGCGATATCTCTCTGGTAACAGCATCTGTCGCATGCCATCAGAAGAACGCCTGTCTTCTCACTTAATTTCTGAAGTCTTGCAGCGATATCAAATCCTTCGACAAGCATATATGCATTGTCGAAGAAGAACATCATACCAGCAACCTCAACTCCGTGACGATCTTCTTCCATCTGAGGAATAATCATGTTCTCAAGGATTTCTCTTGCATGTTCGGATTCCAATAAATAAGCTACTTTCATGGTATAAAACCTCCTGTAAAAATGTTTTTATACTTCAAATGTAGCCTTCGCCTCTCTTACCGCGATGTGAATATCTGCTTTGATAAGGTTGTCCGGGTCCAGCTCCATTTCAGTAATATACTGGTCGAATTCTGCACTGCTGCAGAAGAAATTCATGACATTTCAGCATGAACCTGCCCAATTCGACAATTCTCCGAGTGGAAAAGTCAGCGCATGAAGCGTCTTCGGCGCATAATCTGCCACTTCTCCATTCACAATTTTTACAAAGACCGGTTCGCCGGATACCGCGGATACAGTCCCAATATTCCTGCTCCGTCATAGACAGTTCCTAAAGCACACCTGCTTTATCTTCCTCAAGATTAAATGCTCTGCCTTCATTCACTGTAAACTCCAGAATATAATGTCTCACCTGATTCTGTCTGCTATTAAACTTACGCTCTACATTCTGTTCCATATTCAATTGCTTCCCTTCTAAACTTTTTCCTTCTAAAATAATTAATTGCAATTCCTTTTTCTTTTGTCACTTAAGCCGTAGCTTCTTTTCCTGCCCTTAAAAGTTTTCGAAATTCCTTCTACTGATATGGACATTTTCTAATCCTCACTTTCTTCTAACCGTAAAAATTGAATTGTTTTATCCTGAAACCAGCTTTTTTCCACTCCCAGTTTCTCTGCCAGGTATTCCGGCTTATTCAGCTTGTCAACTGCTTTGTTGTAGCTATTTATAAAATCTGCAAACGCTTCCGTCTGAGCAAACTTTTTGTCAACGACGATAACATAGGAAATATAATCCGTGTCAGAAAGCGGCTTGCACAAGTAAGATGGCACTCCCGCAGCCTTTGTTAAATCCTGAATCACTGCGTCCACCTGTCCGTCTTCCAGAGAATACAGAATTCCTTTTTGCGTAATTTCCTCAAATTTTTCAATCTGGGGGTATGTTTTCTGCGCAACTGCCTTTTCCTGCTCTCTTCCCCGACTGACTCCAACCGTTCTTACCTGATCAAAATCATCTTTAAAACAGATCACTTCTGCATTCATCACGGTTGGTCCATAAATCATGACGTTCTCATTTTCCTCAACCGTATGCTGTGCGATATGACCGCAATAAAACGCAACATTGATCTCATCCGCACTCAGTGCCCACTGAGCCATATTACTTCAACAATCTTTAAAGGAAGAACTCTCCATAGTTTCCGCGATCGTATATTTACCACTCAATTCATCAACCGTTTCATTCATCAGCACTCCGGAGATATCGTCTCCTGCACCGATCCGGATCACTGCATCCCCATTTTTCTCCCTTTCCTTCGGGAAGAAAACGGTTACCATAACTCCGACCAGAATAAAACCTGCCAGAAAAACCACAATCTTTTTATCACTGTTCATCTGCTATGCCTTCTTCATTTTCGATCTGATAGCTGTAGACAATGCATATGCTGCATACGCAACCAAAATCCCACTACAGATCCATTCTCCCCAATCCGGCAGTGCAATGATCAGTTTATTGGCCTGCTGAATCGTGTGTGACGTTCTGTCAAAATCCAGTACCGGATTGAATCCCGGCATAAGCAGTCGGTTTGTGATATAGCCAACCAGATTGGAAATCGCGACCACCATGGAAAAATACATAAACATAGCTCGTTTCCCAATCGTTTTGGAAATCGTAAGCAGCTCCGGAATATTGGTTCCGGCTCCGGCCATCAAAAAGGTGATCGTCACTCCGGGAGCCGCACCGCTCGCAACCAGCGCTGCAATAAACGGGATGTGTCCTACTGCGCAGACATACATGAGTGCTGCGACAACTGTAATCCCCAGAAGGGAGATCATACCCGGATTCCCCAGATAATCCTGCACAAATGACTGTGGTACCACTGTAAAAAGAAATCCCGCGATCAGCATTCCGGACACCGTGTATTTGCTGATAGTCACGCTCAGTTCTGTAAACGACCATCTCAGTCCACTCTTCAGTTTTTCCCAGACGGACGGTTCCTCGAATTCCAGCTGGATCATAGCCGGTTCTTCCTCTTCGTCTGTTTCCAGGGAAATGGTTCCTTCTGCTTCTTCATTATTCTTATTTCGAAGACCGATATGCAGTTCATTCCCCGCGAAATGATTTGCCACGATTCCAATAATCATCGGCGCGACAAATCCGGTTATTATGTATATAATCGTAATTTCTTTTCGCAAAAGGCCCATGCCAGAATCACAGCCAGAGGATTGATCATCGGTGTACTGGTCATAAATGCCAGTGTCGGCCCCAGATATGCACCACTGTAATACATACTGATTCCAAGCGGGATCGTACCGCAACTGCAGATTGGTATAAACATTCCGGACAGTGTTGTCCAAAACACGCCGCTGATCCTCTTGGAACCGATCGCGGTTTTCTGAATCTTCTCCGGTTTCAGGAATTCATGCAGCACACCTGCCACAGCAAAACTGAATACCATCCACGAAGAAGAACTGTTCAGCATTGACCACGCGGACTGAATGATGCTGAAAATAAAACTTCCCAATTCGGATATCATAACTTCAATGCCTCCTCAAAAGCCTGACGCACAGCAGGTTTAGTCAGCTTTGTAATTGCTTTTTTCTCATTAATAATCAGCATACTCTTCGTAGTTGCTCCGTACTTTTTTATATAATCGAAATCTTTTCCAGCACGATAAATTTTTACATTTACCCGTCCTTCATATTCTTTCTCCAGGACTTGAACCAAGTCGCCAAATACTTCGCATCACGCACATGCACAATGAGCGGAGTTCATTGCGACAAGTGCCGGGTTCGGTTACATAATGGTGGAAGCACAAGGAAGACTGCAGGCAGAGAAGGTTCTCGCTTATATGGTGATTGCCGGACTTATCGGCTTCCTTATTGATACAATCTTAGTTCTTTGTGAACGCGTATTATTAAGATGGAAAGAATAATAAAGACGGAATCTACGGCATGTCCACCAGGTTGCCGCCGTCTAAAAAGGGTGCTGCCCCATAGATAAATCATCATCTATGGGGCAGCACCCTTTTTTATTCATTATATAATGCTGTATTTTTCCACACAGTAATCTTTAAGTGTACCGATCATTTGTTCCGCTGCTTCTCCCAGTCTCCTCTCTTTGTGATACATTAAGTACATTTTCCGCTTTGTATTCACTCCGCCAAAAGAGAATTCCAGTACTTTCTGCTTATCCAGAGATTCCTTTGCTGCGGTTTTACTGATAAACGCAATTCCTGCTCCCGCTTCTACTGCTCTTCGCACCATCTCTGAAGATTCAAACTGCGCCGCCACATGCAATGATGTAGTATCCAGCTTCAGTGCCTGTTCTATATTTTCAGAGACATTCTTTGTCCCACTGCCCAATTCACGCGTTATAAACCACTCTTTTCTCATCTGCTCAACCGGGAATTTTCCGTTCATATTCCTGTATTTTGCCGTGTTGGGTGTAATCAGGATAATCTCATCTTCAAACAACATTTCCATATGAATCTTTTCACTTTCGCTATCAAGTCCTCCAATCCCGATTTCTACTTCATAATCCAAAATTTTCTGCAGAACATCACCGCTGTCACCTTCCGAAATCCGGAAACATATATCTGGATTCTTAGTTCGAAAATAAGCCAAAAACTGCGGAAACATATAATGCCCCGGCACCGATGAAACAGCTACATTGACCATTTGGTTCATCTCATTTTCACTTCGGCATAATTGTTTCAGTGCCTGATTCTCCGTCTCTAATAACTGCAATGCATATGGATAAAATACCTTTCCTTCCTCAGAAAGCAAAACATCCTTTGTCGAACGAACCAAAAGCTGTACCCCCAGTTCGGCTTCCAGTTGTTTGATATGTGTGCTGATTGTCGGCTGTGACAAATAGAGATATTTGGCAGCCAAAGAGAAACTTTTGTAATTTACAACTCCAATAAAACTTCTTACGTACTCTAAACGCATTTTACTTACTTTCAACTTCCTTTAATAACATAAAACCATATTTCTATTTCTTTTATAATTATAATGCTCATTCACACTTTAGTCTAATCGAAAAAAGCAATGGATAATCTTATTTATTTATTATATCTATTTATTTAGATTCGGAATATTCTTTTTCATCTTTGTTAAAAGAACTTAGAGAACGCCAGATTCTGACTCCCGTGATCCTGCTGAGCGGACGTGAGGAAGATTCAGCCCAGGTAGAAGGTCTGGGGCTTGGTGCTGATGATTATATGACCAAGCCATTCAGCAAAACAGTACTTGTTTCCAAGATCCGTGCAATCGTAAGACGAGCACAGCAATATACTGCAGTACCGTCGTCCCCATCTGTTCTCCAGACTGTGGCACAACGCGGAAGCTTTACCTTGCACTTCGATTCACAGACTGTCCTGAAAGACGGTAAAGAGATTTCGCTCTCCTCAAAAGAATTCGCACTGTTATGTTTCTTCATGGAGAATCCGGAAACGCTCCTTACGAAGCAGGAGATTTTTTCCAAAGTGTGGAAAAGTGAGGCTTCTGATGATAACACCATTCTGGTCTACATCAAGCGTCTGTGTGACAAAATCGAAGATACCCCTTCTAAGCCAAAGCATCTGATGACAGTATGGGGAAAAGGATACCAGTTTTTCCCTTAATATTCAGCAAAACGCGTCATAGACGCGTTTTGTTTTATCTTTAACTTGAATTGCCCTAATTAGAAATCTCTAATTTACACGATATCTCAGCAATCTTCCATTCCTTCTCCAAAGAGGTTCATCGGTGCATTATCGACCACCCTGTAAATGCCGTATCCCACTTTATTTCCTTTCTGTCCCTGCAGGACAAATTCCATTTCGTCCTTCTCATCTATATTCTTGAACGTAATCTTCTGATTCTCAACAGGAACCGGAATCGCTTCTGTGAAGCCATAATCAATGCTGTTTCCCGAGTCCACTGTAACCAGCAGCCACGTATGCCCCTCCAGCCTGTATATGACGACCAAATCGTCAAGGCCATCGTTCGTCAAATCATTTTCACAGGCAACAAGCACCTCCGCTCCCGGATACTCTGCCAGAAACGCCTGCAGAATCTTATTGTCTTCTGAAACATTTTCCGCATAATCCAGTTCTCTTCCAACCGGTCCTTCCTCGGCCTCTTCCTTCTCTTTTTCCTTCATCTGCTCATAGACATTATCCAGTTTTCCCCGGATTAAAAATCCTGCAAATACGAGCAAAACGATCAGTACTGCTTTCGCCCACGTGCTTCGTAAAATTGATTTCTTTTCTTTCACTTTATTTCCTCTGTTTGTTTCTTGCATTTATAACAATTCTGTAATATATTCTAACTGCATTTTTTTTAATGTAAAGGAATTATCCATTTAGGTACTTGGTTTTTTCAAATATCAAAATTCCCAATAAATCACTATTCAAAGATTATCTTTTCATGCAAGTCGGTTGTTTCATTGCCTATTTGATTTTCGTAACATATAATAATAGGTAGTTTGTAACTGTTCAGAGCCAAGCAGATTTGTCAAACAAGGGCGATGAATGCTTGCATTCGTGAGCACTTTTTTGTACAAATCTATTTGGCGGATACGCCACACTGAGGAAACACGAAGTGTTTTCGAGGTTGGCTCTGAACAGTCACAGTAGTTTTACAATACGTTAAAGGAGAAAAATGACATGCCAACTTCATTGCCTGAACATTTTGAGGATTTCGCGGAAGCTAGACGGGAGGGTTTCCTCAGAGTAAAAGAATTAAAAGACAAGGGTGAGAACATATGCGGCGCTTTCTGCCAGTACACCCCATCCGAAATCATCTATGCAGCCGGACTTTACCAGGTGGCTCTCTGTGGTCGAAGTCCTGATCCCATCAAAACTGCCGAGACAAGGCTTCCTGCCAATTTATGTCCTCTCATCAAAGCAAGTTACGGACATGCCCTGGAAGAAAGCTGCCCATATGCTTATTTCTCAGATGTGGTTGTCGGTGAAACAACCTGTGACGGCAAGAAAAAAATGTACGAACTTCTTGGGGAATTAAAACCAATGCAGGTCATTCATCTTCCGAATGTACCGGACTATGAACGTTCTCTGGAAATGTGGACCGAAGAGATCCGAGCATTTGCCAAAGGTCTGGAAGAGAAATTCAATGTCACGATCACGGATGATATGCTGAACGAGTCCATCGAATGGTGCAACAAAGAAAGGATTCAGGCTGCCCGCATCTATGAATTGGGTAAATACGACCCGCCGGCTATCACCGGAACCAAAATGAACGACATCATGGAAGGCGAGCAGTATATGTTCGACCGTGAGGCAAAATATAATAAGATTAACGAGATTCTTGACCAGTGCGAGAAGAACTGGCACGATGGTATCTATCCATATGAACCGGATCCGAATCGTCCGCGTCTGATCGTTTCCGGCGGTGGATACGGCGGAGTCTCTGCCAAAACGATCAATGTTATGGAAGAACTTGGCGGCGCCATCGTCTGTTATGAAGGCTGCTGCGGCATTTCCTCACGCCGCCGTCTGGTCGATGAAGACCGCAGCCGTGATCCATATGTCCGTATCGCGGAAAAATATATTGAAGTTCCTTGTGCAGTTGTCTCTCCGAACTACCGGCGTATGGATCAGGTCAGAGAAACGATTAAAGAATGGCACGCAGACGGGTATGTGAGCATCACGCTGCATTCCTGCAACCCATTTGCCATCGAAACCGAAAATATCCGTCGTGTCTGTGAAGAGATGGACATCCCGCTCCTACATATTGAGACCGATTTTTACCCAGGTGATGCAGGACAGATCCGCACCCGAATTGAAGCTTTCCTTGAAATGATTCGTATGGGAAAGGAGGCTGCACATGAATAATCAGAATTTGCAGCAACTGATCGATGACTGCCACAAAACCGGGAAAAAAGTGGCTGTTTTATTCTGTTCCCATGTGCCTCAGGAAATTCTTCTCGCCGCAGATATGATCCCGCTTCGGATCCCCTATGTGCGGGGTGTAAAAGATGCAGCCTCACGGCTTCTCCCCCGCAATGTCTGTCCGGTTGTGAAGAACTGCTGTGATATCTGCGAGGATGAGGCTCTCAAAGATGCCGATTTAATTCTCGCCGAGACTTCCTGCGATGGAAAACGAAAAATGTACGAACTGATTTCACGGCAGGACCGCGTTTATTTTTATCAAGTTCCACAGGGTGCTGACCGCCATTATGTGAAACCGCTCATCCAGTCTGAATGCCGTTTTCTCATCCGGGAACTGAAAAAGCGTTTTGATGTAGATGTGACAGAAGAAAAAATTCACTCAGCCGGAGCTCTTCTGAACCGTGAGCGTGAAAGTATTATGAACCTAATGGAAATTCAGCGTCAGACTCCGCCGGCTGCCTGGGGAAGTGAGATTTTCGAAGCACTGGAAAAGCATCGTACGATTCCGGATATCGAAGAGCGGATCGCTGCCAACATAAAAACCCGTGATGAACTGCTGAGCAGAGAAAGTCCTGTGCCGAAACGGGCAAAACGAATCCTCGTAACCGGATGCCCGTTAAGCAGCATTTACCAGAAAATCCTGCACACTGTTGAAGAAAACCGAGGGGTTGTCGTATGTATCGAGAACTGTGAAGTTGTCAAATCTGCCATCCGGCATTTCGACACAGAAAACAGCGATGTCATTGCTGCTCTTGCCGACTGCTACCAAAATACCGCCTGTGCGATCATGGCTCCGAATGATCTGCGTTTCCGGCTGATCGAACGCCTCTGTGAAGAGTATAAAGTGGACGGAGTTCTGGATGTCACACTGCAGACATGCCACCCATATACAGTGGAAAGAGACAAAATGCTGAGGCTTTGTGAGGATTCTCTCGGAATTCCTTACATGGCAGTGGAAACGGATTCTTCCGAAGAAAACAGCGGACAGCTTGCGACTCGTGTTGCGGCATTTATTGAAATGTTATAACGGGGACAGGTTCCGTGACTCACTCACAAGAGAGTGAGTCACGGAACCTGTCCCCAAAACAAACTAGAAACAAATCGTCTCCGGTTCACTTGTGAAGCTGCTGAATACTGCAGTTGCATTCTGAAAATAAAATACTGCTGTATTTCCATCATCTTCGGAATACATGGCTCTAAGAGATGTATAATCATCCAACATAGATTTTCTTGCCTCTCTTCTGTCATCTTCTACCAATTCTCCTGATACGCGAAGCCATTTTCCGTTCATGCATGCGCAGACTTCTACGTTCGGGTTCTCTTTCAACTGTTTATACACACTTTTCACTTTTCCGGTCTGTATATATAACTTTACTTCAAAGATATGCGCCGTTCCAAAAGGTCTGACTCTTGGCTGGTTTCCGTCCATCGTTGCGAGATAATATGTTTCTGCTTCTTTTAAAAATTTTTCAACGCGTTCCATGTTAGTATCCTCCATGTTCTTTAGGTAGTGTCAAAAACTACCTGTTTTTTTGTCCCAAAATTCAATAAAAACCTTGATTTTATGGGAGAATGCAAATAAAAAGAGCATTGACCTCCCTTTTTCTGGTATAATGTCCTCGACCAAAATTCCAAAACACCAAAGG
>JALFNN010000020.1 GCA_022774325.1 bacterium
CAAGGCCTTGCCGCATCTGCGGTGCGTAGCAGCCTTTACTAATATTCTCATAGAAATTATGATTCGGTATGCACAAAATTAAATCCAAAAAGTGATTTCCATATCACCGGACAGCTGATGGAAACTCATCCGGAATATTCACTTGCTGGGGTTTATTACGCGGTGGTGTGTAATTGTGTTTGGATGCCCATGTCCGGACACCATTCCAGGCAAGGCAGGTCTCCTGGTCGGAACTGCGGTTCACGATGGTACATACGGTATCCGGAAGGTTGGGAATGACCATGGTTTCCCGGTTCCGTTTACAGGTTGCGGTTGGTATGAGATCGCTTTTTTTATGAGCCCCGTTTTTTACGTCCGGATGGTAAGGACACTGACTGCAGGAAAAGTTTCTGAGATCCTCCATTTCCCGGAGGATCTTTGCACAGGAAGGGCGGCCTACAGACCAATGACGATAAATGATATAATCCCTGGCATAAAAGCAACAGGTGGGATAACGGTCACGGGTGTCCTCAGAACTGGCCGGATCTTCGAGCAGCTGCATTAAAATATTTTGGTTCATAAAGTAATTCTTCCTTCTCGCAAGAGTACGGTATGAGATGCCGTATTGGACTGCGAGTTGTTCCAGTTTTTTGGTTACATTTTTTGTGGAAGTGAATGCATCGATAACTGCATTTGCCTCCCGGATCATTTTGGTAGTAGTAAATAGTTCCTGCACTCCGGCAGAGTACAGAAAAGGGAAAGGATTTTCAAAATCTGGTTTAGCTGCAAGCTTTATCAGGTTAAAGTCAAGTGTTTTTCCCTGCAGAAGGTAATCGTTGATGAAGGTCTCCTGCTGATGTAAAGGAATCTCAGATAATGGAATGCAATCATCTTCCATGATCTGGCGATATATTATTCTCAGATTATTTGGTGCGAGACTGGATATTTCGGCCAGTATGGGTATAGAAATCTTGTGTTTATATAGGCTTGTATTATGGTGTGACATTGTAAATTCCTCCGTGTTAAGAAGTAAAAGATGCAAACATGTATGAAATAAGCGACAGCTAGAAAAGTTATCACAAAGCTGTTAACATGTCAACAAAGAATGGAATATTTGGTAAAAAATATGAAAAACAAAGGTGAAATATTTAAAAAGATTAGAGAATATTTAGGTTTATCCCAGAGAGCAATGGTGGATAAGATGGGATGTTCCGCCGCGATGATCAGACGATGTGAGACGGGGGAACGGGAGATTACAGATGAGATCGTCCGGAGAATGTATGAGTCATGTAGTGTGGATAAAAGAGTCTTTGATGATCCGGATCATATAGAGGCTTATTGCAATTAATTATATTCCGGAAATAATAGATTATAGATCGATAGGTGAAAGGGTGCGTGAACTGCGAAAAGAGAAAGAGCTGATCCAAAAGGAATTTGGAGAGAAGGTCGGATATTCGCCGTCAGCGATCTTAAAAATAGAAACGAACCTTAATCATGCGACCGACAAAACACTTCATGATATAGCGGATACATTTGACATTGGATTCGAATGGCTGAAGTTTGGAGATGAGAGATACCGAAAATCTCCGGTGAATAGAAAACTTGTTGACTGGTTAATGGATCATCAGGAAATCAGAGATCAGCTTTGGAAGAAAATGGTGGACGAGGAACAGAATTGACAGGTTGGAGTCGGGATTACATTATTCATAAAATATCATACACACGGCTTTTGGTGGGAGTATCCATATAGTTTGTAACGAGAATAATGTACCCTAGAAGGTATATATGGGGAAGGTCTAAACTCAAATTCAAGTACGCCTCGGCGTACTTGCTGCGAGGTGCGCGTCATGCACTGCATGACGCGCACCTCTGCAATCCGCCGGAGGCTTTATCTTGGAAGGAGATTGGACTCCCACCAAGACTAATTTGTCGCATCTCGCCACCTATAAAGGTGGGAGTCCAATCTTCTTCCAAGATAAAAAAATAATAAAGAACAGGAGGACAAAACAAATGAAATTATCCAAAATACACCACATTGCGATTATTGTGTCTGACTACGAAAATGCGAAGGATTTCTATGTAAACAAGCTTGGTTTATCCGTTATCAGAGAAAACTATCGTCCGGAGCGCAAGGACTGGAAGCTTGATCTGCGAGTAAATGAGCACACGGAACTGGAGATTTTTGCGGAGGAAAATCCGCCGAAGCGTGTGAGCCACCCGGAAGCCTGCGGTCTGCGGCATCTTGCCTTTTGTGTGGAGAGCGTGGAAGAAACAGTAAGGGAACTGGCAGAACAGGGGATTACATGTGAGCCGGTTCGTATAGATGATTATACCGGCAAGAAGATGACTTTCTTCCATGACCCAGATGGATTGCCGTTGGAACTGCATGAGTAACGATGGGAGAGAATGGAAAGAATAAGACCCGGAAGACAGGAGGCGGCCGTAAGCCATCCAAGCCGGACTACAACCCAAGTGCCATCCTTCAGCAACAGATAAATGCAGCTGTGGCGCTCTACGGAACTGCTGACCATCCTTCCCTCCGGGCGATTGCTGATGAACTCGACCTCAATCCTATTAAAGTACGTAAGCTGCTGATCACCGCAGGCGTGTACAAGTCGGAGATTGCCGATCACCTTCAAAGAGAGTTCAATAAACACAGAGACTCCGGCCTGTCACACACAGAGTCCATCGAAGCGACGGTGCGGGAACTGAATCTCTCAAAAGCCTCCGTCACCTCGTACCTGCCATATGAGAAGTGCGTGTACTTCCCTGATGAGACGGACAGCAATAATCTCAGCGTTGGTGCGGAGCGCATACGCCGGATGCGAAAGCGAAAGAAGATAATCGAGAGGGTAAGAACAGAGCAGACCGAAGAAGCTCTTTGGAAAGCAGTGATTGAGTTTCAGGGCTTCAAGTTCCGCACTTATTCCGGGCTGGTGTTTTCGTACAGTCTAAAGAAGGGGAGAGGAGACAACTACACGAAGGAGCTGTTCATCGACCGGCGAGAGAACAGTAAGAGCTTGGCTTGGAGTTCGGTTCTGCTGGCCTTTCATAATATTCCAAGCATTGGTGCTGTGGTTGACCGCCCGAAGTCTCTCGGTGATATCCGGGGCGTGACCTACATCTATGCAATGTTCTATCGGTTTGGCCTGATCGATGTGCCGGATAGAGTAAAAGAGAAGATGGAGCCGGTGAGGAAAGTCGATCCAGAGTAAATGAGTTTTTTGTGATTGCCTGGAGCATTTATTATGGTGTGACATTGTAAATATCTCCAAGAAAAAAGTAAATGAATCATGCGACCGACAAAACACTACAGGATATTTCCGCTTTACGCTGTGTGCAATATTTGAGATAATGGATGGTGGAAATAAGCTATGAGCCCAGGAGTAAAGAATATCATTGCATGATCGAGAAATATGAGAAATAGATTGATAATTGCTTCTTCCTATGCTAACATTATTTTGATGTAAGGATTTGGTTACAAATGATCGTCGGAACTCATTTCTTTCGAGTAGGTGATATTTCTAGTGTAAATGAGGCTCTGTCAAATGCCAGAAGTAAATGAATATGAAGACTGGCAGGCGGATTGTGAACAGTATTATGATCCGGATTCGGAGAGTCCGTTTGAGGCTGAGATTTAGTTGAGATGAATTAAGAGTGCAGGAGGAAATTATATTTTGAAAAAGACAACATTATTAATCATGGCCGCCGGTATCGGTTCTCGTTTCGGTGGAGGAATCAAACAGTTGGAACCTGTCGGATTACATGACGAGATCATCATGGATTATTCGATTCATGACGCGATTGAGGCCGGATTTAACAAGATTATTTTTGTCATCCGCAAGGATATCGAATCTGATTTCCGAGAGCGGATTGGAAATCGTATTGAAGCTGTATGTGGTAAAAAGGGCGTTGAAGTGGCCTATGCGTTCCAAGATCTGAACGATATTCCGGCTGAAGTTCCTGCGGGTCGTACCAAGCCGTGGGGAACCGGACAGGCCGTCCTAGCTGCGAAGGATGAGATCCATGAGCCGTTCGTGGTGATCAATGCAGACGATTATTATGGAAAAGAAGCGTACCGTCAGATGCATGACTGGCTGGTAGTAGATCATGCAGACAATGCAATTGCCATGGCGGGATTCATTTTGAAAAATACATTATCCGATAATGGCGGTGTGACGCGAGGTGTCTGCAAAGTGGAAGAGGGTCATACTCATGTTATCGATGTGGTGGAAACCGGCAATATCGTGAAAACGGTTGATGAATCAGGAGTTGTCGGTGCATCGGCTGACGGAGTGAAGCTTGATCCGGATTCTTATGTTTCCATGAATATGTGGGGCTTCCCGGCAGAGGAAGGATGTGCACCGGTGTTTCTTAAGGTTCTGGAAGAAGAGTTCCGCACCTTCTTTGAGAAAGATGTTCCGGAGAATCCTTTGAAAGCAGAGTATTTACTTCCGACCCTGATCGGTGGACTGATCCGTGGAGAAAAATATACTGTTAAGGTGTTGGAGACCAAAGATAAATGGTTTGGCGTTACATATAAGGAAGATAAAGAAGCGGTTATGGAAAGTTTCAAGAAACTGATCAGCGACGGGCTTTATCAGGAAGAATTGTATTCAGATTTATAGAATGATGAAAAGCAGGTAAAATCGGAATTAAGAAGATTTTGCCTGCTTTTTTCTTTATTGGAAAGAACGCCGGTGGCGTTTTCATAAAAGGCCTGGGTGAAAGCGGTAAGCGTTACCAAAGGTTATGCATCGAGTTTTTGGGCGTGTGGATTGCTTTTGCTACTTTCGTATGGTACAATTCAATCAAAATGAATGACACTTTTGGAAGGAGTATGGGCAAATGGGAAGATTCTTGAATCCGAATAATCGTGCATTTCAGATCACACTGAACTCCGAAATATATGTAGATAAGACCGGATTAATCGAATACACTAATAAAGCGATCGATACCATGAAGGCTTTTATCTGCAACAGCCGCCCGCGCCGTTTTGGCAAATCGATTGCGGCTAATATGCTTACAGCATACTATAGTAAGGGCTGTGATTCGAAAGAAATGTTTTCTGGTTTACAGATCAGCAGCATGGATTCTTTCGAAAAATACTTGAATAAATATGATGTGATCCATTTGGACATTCAGCGGTGTCTGGCTCCGGCTAATGGGCCGGAACATGTGGTTGAATTTATTGAAAAAAGTACAATAGAGGAATTAAAAACAGCGTATCCGGGCATCCTTGCAGATTCGGTGAGTTCGCTTCCCGATGCAATGTCACAGATTTATACTGCAACAGGAAATAAATTCATAGTCATCATTGATGAATGGGATGTTCTCATTCGTGATGAAGCGGATAACAGAGAAATACAGGAGCAGTATATTGATTTTTTGAAAGGTATGTTTAAGGGTAATGAGCCTACAAAGTTTATCAGTCTTGCATATCTGACAGGAATCCTGCCGATCAAAAAAGTAAAAACGCAGTCAGCGTTAAATAATTTTGAGGAATATACGATGCTTGATGCAGGCGTGCTTGCTCCTTATGTTGGATTTACAGAAGAGGAAGTTAAGGAACTGTGCGAAAAGTATAATAGGGATTTCAGAGGAGTTGAGCGCTGGTATGATGGCTATCTACTTTCTGATCTGCATATTTATAATCCGAGAGCTGTTATAAGTGTGATGGACAGGGGCAATTTTCAAAGTTACTGGTCCCAGACAGGGACATTTGAATCTATAAGGCCTTATATCGACATGGATTTTGATGGATTGAAAACTTCGATCATTGAAATGATCTCTGGCGCATCAATCGAGGTGGATACGTCATTTTTTCAGAACGATATGGTCAGCTTTATTGACAAAGAAGATGTTCTGACGCTGCTCATTCATCTTGGATATCTTGCATATGACCAGAAGAAGAAAACTGCTTACATCCCAAATGAAGAAATCCGGCAGGAGTTTATTTCTGCTACAAAGAAAAAGAAGTGGAATGAATTAATTGCGTTTGAGCAGCAGTCGGTCAACTTATTAAATGCTACATTGGATATGGAAGCAGAAGAAGTCGCTGCTGGCATAGAAAAGATTCATGATGAATATGCGTCAGCCATACAGTATAATAATGAAAATGCTTTAAGTAGTGTACTTTCCATCGCTTTTTTGAGTTCCATGCAGTATTATTTTAAGCCAATTCGGGAACTTCCGACGGGGCGAGGATTTGCGGATTTTGTGTATATTCCAAAGCCGGAATACGTTATGGATTATCCGGCCCTGGTGGTGGAACTCAAATGGAATAAAACGGTGGATACAGCATTGAAACAGATTAAGGAAAAGAAATATCCAGAATCATTGATGCAGTACAGTGGAAACATTTTGCTGGTTGGCATCAATTATGACAAAAAGACGAAAGTTCATCAATGTGCAATAGAGATGATGGAATTCTAATCTTCGTACCATATGAACAATAAACAATCTAAATAATTGACACATTTCGGTATAATTACGTTCTATCGCAAAATTCCTGTTTCGTTTACAATATTGAAAAAGGATGAAAGAGATCCGGCTTCGCAAAGGAGAGAGAATATGGAAAATATTATTGAGATCAAGCATTTGAATAAAAGTTTTGGTGAGGTGAAAGCGGTTCGGGATCTGAGCTTTTGTGTGAAGGAGGGAGAGCTGTTTGCCTTCCTCGGCATTAACGGGGCGGGGAAATCGACGACGATCAACATTATGTGTGGTCAGCTTTCGAAAGACAGTGGGAAAATTGTGATCGACGGAAGTGATCTGGATCAGAATGTGGATGCAGTGAAGCGGGAGCTTGGCGTGGTGTTTCAGAATTCGGTTCTGGATAAGGCACTCAGTGTGCGGGAAAATCTGGAGAGCCGGGCGGCACTCTACGGGATCACCGGGGAGGCATTCAAGGTGAGACTTAAAGAGCTGGCGCACCTTCTGGATTTTGAAGATATTCTGAAGCGGACGGTGAGTAAATTGTCCGGTGGCCAGAGAAGGCGGATCGACATTGCGAGAGCGCTGCTCCACAGGCCGAAGATCCTGATTTTGGATGAGCCGACGACGGGACTGGATCCGCAGACGAGAAATACGCTCTGGAGCGTTATCAGTGATTTGAGAAAGAATGAGAATATGACTGTTTTCCTTACCACGCATTACATGGAAGAGGCGGCGGATGCGGACTATGTCATCATTATTGACAGTGGACAGATCGTGGCGAAGGGAACGCCGCTGGAACTTAAGAATCTGTATACCGGAGATTTTATTACCATTTACGGAGCGAAGGAAGAAGAAATCCAAATGCTCGGCGCAAAATATGAGGCGATCCGGGATGTGTACCGCATATCGGTGCCGAATACGGCTGCAGCGACACAGCTGATCCTACGCTATCCGGAGATTTTCAAAGATTATGAAATCACGAAAGGGAAAATGGATGATGTGTTCCTTACCGTGACCGGAAAGAAACTGACGGGAGGTGTGTAAGATGCGGGAATTATGTGCACTTGTAAAACGGGATACAAAATTATTTTTTAAAGATAAAGGAATGTTCTTTACTTCGCTGATCACACCGATGATTCTGCTGGTATTGTATGCATCATTTTTGAGCAGCGTGTATGAGGATACCTTCCGCTCGTCGCTGGAGGCGGCAGGGGCATCCGTATCTGATAAATTAATCGGCGGCTGTGTAGGTGGAGAGCTGGCTTCATCGCTTCTTGCGGTTTGCTGTGTGACCGTGGCTTTCTGTTCCAATATGCTGATGGTGCAGGATAAAGTGAGCGGTGCGAGAAGGGATCTTACGATCTCACCGGTTAAAAGCAGTACGCTGGCACTGGGATACTATATTTCCACACTGATTTCCACGCTTCTGGTGTGTTATGCGGCAACTGCGGTCTGCCTTCTTTATGTCAGCAAAGTGGGATGGTATCTGACCATGAAGGATGTGCTGCTCCTTTGGCTGGATGTATTTCTTCTGGTGATGTTCGGGACTGCGCTTTCCAGTATAATCAATCATTTTCTTACCAGTCAGGGACAGATTTCCGCAGTTGGTACGATCGTCAGTGCGGGATATGGATTTCTGTGCGGCGCCTATATGCCGATTTCCCAGTTCTCGGACGGACTGCAGAAGGTGATCTCCTTCCTTCCGGGAACTTACGGAACTTCTCTTCTGCGCAATCACGCGCTCAGGGGTGTATTTGAAGAGATGAGCAATCAGAATTTCCCATCTGAAGTGATCGAGGCGATCAAAGACTCGGTTGACTGCAACCTGTATTTCTTCGGCACGCAGGTCAGTGAGTCGATGATGTATATGATACTGGTTGGAACGGTACTTTTGCTTCTGGTGATCTATGTGCTGCTGAATATGCTGCACGGAACAAAGGAGAAATAGAAGGATTCCCAAAATGAGGAGGGGCTTCCGAAGGATAAGGTAAAAGAAATAAAAAACTGGAATTGATGCCTGCTATATGGTAAAATTTAAAAAATGTCTTGAGCATATATGTGCTTGAGTAAGGAGCTGGCTGAAATGAAAGAACATAAATTATATCGTAAGATCCGGAGCAGGACTGTGCTTGTATTTTTCGTTTGTTTGATCGGTATAGGCGGTGCCGCCTATCATATCTGTCAGTTGAGTGCACAGACACAGAAAGAACAGGCGCGCTATACGGCGCGGGCAGCATCCAGAAGAATAGAAGCGCAGATCAATAAATACCTTGTGGTGGCGGATATTTTGAAGAAACTGGTGGAAGACGGTTATGAGATCGGGCCCGATGAATTTCAGAATATGTCGAAATTCATGATGGACGATGGGGACGTCATTGAAGGAATTGAATATGCGCCGGACGGAATTGTGGAGGAAGTATATCCGGAAGAGACGAACAGAGCAGCGATTGGGCTGAATTTCTTTGAGCGGGAAGAAGGGGAGGAGGTTGCCGGAATCGAAGGCACCGGACTCGGACTCCCGATTGTGAAGCGGCTTGTAGATATGCTGGATGGTGAAATTACATGCCACAGCAAAAAAGGGGAAGGAACGAGTTATACGCTCCGTTTTGTTCTGGAAGAGGCAGAAAAGGAAGATACCTGTACACAGGATTCTGGCATCGAAACGGACCGCGCTTCTGCCGAATTTGAAGGCATACATGCGCTGCTCGTGGAAGATAATGAACTGAACCGGGAGATCGCGCTCTATATGCTGCAGGAAATGAAATTCCGCACGGATACGGCCGAGAATGGTGCCCGCGCGGTGGAGAAGGTGAAAGCCTCTTTGGAGGATCCGTATGATATCATTTTCATGGATGTCCAGATGCCGGTGATGAACGGGCACATAGCGAAACCGGTGGAGATTCAGAAGCTGGTGGAAGCGGTAAGGCAGGTATTGCAGTAGAAAATTTAGTTATCAAACAACATTTATTATACAGATAACAATTATACATACAACAGGGAGGAACTTATTATGCCAGTATTTGACTTTAAGAATTCGCCGGAAAAGGCACAAATTTCCGAGTGTACCTATACGATCTTTCGCACGAACGTGTCTGAAACATCACCGGAAAATCCAATTCTGATCCTGGATAATTCGAAAGGAGCGTTGAAGCACCACACGTGCGGAATGTTCATCAATCCGGTCAAGCGCACCGCCTTCGAAGTGAAGGAAGAAAATCAGACGGTCCAGGCGGATATCCTGAAGATCGATGCGCGTTTTGTCAGCCTGATCAAATGGCTCGGTGAAAATCATATCAGTGTCCGGCTCTCCGGTGCCGATACGGCGGAAGGATATGCGGTGTATAAGATCCGCGAAATCGCATTTGGCGGAGGAAGCAAGCTGTCCGCGGAAGACGGATTTCTTCAGTTCATGATCGAACGGCTCCTTTCCAGCAACGCGCCGACTGAGGAACTGGAAGATGAAGATCAGGAGGAAGAGGGAGACAGCATGAAGCTGACCAGCCTCCAGAGTATTACGGATTTTATGAACTGTGCGGGACGAACGCTTCCCGACAATATCCGTCTCTGGGCGAGAAGAAATCTGGCAGTCGCGCGTTCCAATGAGGTTTCCCAGGAGGAACGCCGCCATGCACAGAGAGCTCTTTCAATTATGATGAACGTACAGTGGAAGAGCAATTATTTTGAAGCCATTGATGTGGAAGAGGCGCGCAGAATCCTGGACGAAGAATTATACGGAATGGAGCGCGTGAAACAGAGAATCATTGAGACCATCATCCAGATCAACCGGACACACACACTTCCGGCTTACGGACTTCTGCTGATCGGACCTGCCGGAACCGGAAAGTCCCAGATCGCTTACGCGGTTGCAAGGATTTTGAAACTTCCGTGGACGACGCTGGATATGAGTTCCATCAATGATCCGGAGCAGCTCACCGGTAGTTCTCGAATCTATGCAAATGCGAAGCCGGGAATCATCATGGAAGCCTTCGCCATGGCAGGAGAGTCAAATCTGGTCTTTATCATTAATGAGCTGGACAAGGCGGCTTCCGGCAAAGGAAACGGGAATCCGGCAGATGTGCTCCTGACGCTTCTTGATAACCTGGGATTTACGGACAATTATATTGAATGTATGATACCGACGGTCGGCGTTTATCCGATTGCGACGGCTAATGACAGGGATCAGATCAGTGCACCTTTGATGTCCAGATTTGCGGTGATCGAGATCCCGGATTATACACCGGAAGAGAAGAAGATTATTTTCTCAAGATTTGCACTGCCGAAAGTCATGAAGCGGATCGGTATGTATGACAATGAATGTGTACTGACGCCGGAAGGACTGGATGCGGTTATGGATATTTACAAGAATACCAGCGGTATCCGTGATCTGGAGCAGGCGGCGGAGCATCTGGCAGCCAACGCACTCTATCAGATCGAGGTGAATCATCAGGAGTCGGTGACCTTTGATGAGAAAATGGTGCGGGAACTGCTCCCATAACTGCTTCCATAGAAGAGGGGGGATCCGGATATTGGAGCCGTCAGCTTCGAAAAGAGCGAGTACCGTATATTGGAACAGCTACATAGGAAAGAGGAAGAACAATGACAGAAACATATGAGGTGGCTGAAACACAGACAGACGAAGAAAAAGAACTGGAGAAAGCCGCTAAGAAGAAACTGGTCCGGGAAATGCAGAAAAAAGAGGAAGCGGCAGAGCTTCCCGATCAGCCGGAGACCATTGATGCAAAGGACGGTACCTACACGATCGAGGTGGAACTGGAGGGCGGAACGGGAAAAGCGGCTATCACTTCCCCGGCTGAAATGACAGTAAAAGACGGAACTGCCTGTGTCAGAATTCAGTGGAGCAGCGAGTATTATGATTATATGATTGTGAACGATGAGAAATATCTTCCGGTCAATGAAGACGGAAATTCGGTATTTGAGATTCCTGTTTATGTGTATGACAGAAAGATGGAGGTCATCGCGGACACGACAGCGATGAGTGTGCCGCATGAGATAACATATACGTTAACATTTCAAAAAGAAACAATAGAGAAAGCGCAAAATGCGTTTTCACTTTCCGGTATTGTTGTGGCTGCGGCAGCGATTGCTGCCGCTATATTTATTGTTGTATGCAAAAAAAGACGGCGCAGATAAGAATCATTTGTCTAAATTTGTTGACTTCTTAGGAGACTTTTAGTATTATTTATAGTTGGAAACAAAATGGTGCAAATTACTGATATGGATAAACGATAAAAGCCACAAACCGATAGAAATGACAGGAAGAGGAGTATGTGTTATGAGTGAATTGAGACAGGAAGAAGTACAAAGGACAAATGTTAGGGTAATGAATCCGCAGAAGGTCCAGCCGGATGATGAGATGGAGATTGATTTACTGGAATTGTTTCAGGTGCTCCTGCAGAAGGCTTGGGCGATCATTCTTTGCATGGTGATTGGTGCAGGACTTGCTTTCGGTGGAACGAAGATGCTCCTGACACCGAAGTATTCCGCGTCTTCTCAGATTTATATTTTGACAAAGACGACAAGCGTAACTTCCCTTGCCGATATCCAGATGGGTGCACAGCTTACGGTAGACTTTGAAGTGCTGGCAAAGAGCCGTCCGGTGGTTGAGGAAGTCATTGATGAACTGAATCTGGATTATACATATGAAGAGCTGGTAGAGATGATTACGACCCTGAATCCATCCGATACCCGTATTCTTAAGATGACCGTGGAGAATGAAGATCCGAATCTTGCCAAAGAGATCGCGAATGCTATGGCGGAAGTGACTGCGGAGCGTGTGGCATACATTATGAATACTGATAAGCCGAAGATTGTAGAAGAAGCGGTTACTCCGGAGAAACCTTCCAGTCCGAGCACGGTGAAGAACACAGCACTTGGCGGAATTCTGGGTGCAGTTCTCGCTATGGGTATTATTGTTATCATTTACCTGATGAATGATACGATTCAGACCGAAGAAGATGTCAGAAAGTATCTGGATCTGAATACTCTGGCAGCTCTCCCGCTGGAAAAGAGGCATTAACAGATGAAAGAAAAAGGAAGAAAAATACTGATTATTTTGCTCCTTGCGGTGGCAATCGGATGTGCAGGATATCTGATCTGGTATTATGCGTCTGCAGCAAAGTCGGCAGAATCTTATGAGAAAGCTAGAAAAGAGGCAGTGGTTGATACGACGAATCAGACAACGGATGAAGAAGAGAAAGTCGTGATACCGATTGATTTTGCATCGCTTCAGGAGACGAATCCGGATGTGCATGCATGGATCAAGATCGATGGTACGAATATTGATTATCCGGTTGTTCAGAATGAGGAGCAGGAAGAATACTATTTAACGCACACCTGGGAAGGTAAGTATGCTGCTGAAGGCGCAATCTTTACACAGGCTTTTAATAAGAAAGATTTTACTGATTTTAATACGGTGATTTACGGTCATCAGATGGGCGAAGGCGTAGAGACAATGTT
>JALFNN010000076.1 GCA_022774325.1 bacterium
ATTGTTTTCAAAATAATAGTTAAAAACATATTCAGATTGCCCAAATCACTGCTATATACAAAGGTTTTTGGCATTAATATCCGTACAATTCATAAACAATTAATACATTTGTTTAAAGACATGGCTTTTGACGCCAACATCTTTAATAAGAAATGATAAACAGAAAAAGAGAAGGCACATCCCCAACATCTTTTCATAAAGACATGGAATGCGCTTCCTCTCTCTTCGTTAATATTACTTTTCAATTAATTCTTCTGCAATACCGCCCTTCCCAAAGAATCAGCCGTAACAATCGCATCATAAAGCTGTGCAGGAGTAACATCTGCCACCATATTATGGATGGATTCTCCTTCCACACAAGATTTTTCTGCAATTACTTTGATTTCTTCTTTGGTAGTCACTCCAATTTCTTCCAGCGTAACCGGAAGTCCTACTTCCCGGCAAAAATCCTGTACTTCTTTGAACTCTTCTTTTGAAGCACCTTCCAGGACAAGCTGTACCAACGTTCCAAAAGCAACACAATTACCATGCGGTGCACTGTGTCCTCCAAGTGCTGTTAGACCATTGTAAAATGAATGGGCTACTGCAAGTCCTCCGTTGTCAGCGCCCACACCTGACAAATATACATTCGCCTCAATAATTGCATCCAACGCAGGGGTTACTACCTGATTCTCACATGCATGTTTTGCTGCTGCTCCATATTCTTTCAATGTCTCATAACAAAGCTTGCAGAGCGCCATTGCAGATCTGGTAATTCCTCCAAATTCAAGACTTGGCGCATCTGTTCTTTCACATGCTCTTGCTTCAAAATAAGTACCAAGTGCATCCCCCATACCTGCAACCAGGAATTTCACAGGTGCTTTTGCAATTATATCACTATCTACAATGACAGCTTCCGGATTCTTTGGATAGAACAAATAACTGTTAAACGTTTCATCATCGTTATATATTACGGAAAGTCCTGTGCAAGGAGCATCCGTTGCTACCACGGTAGGAACAATCACAACAGGTAATTTTTCATAATATGCTGTAGCTTTTGCAGTATCGATTGCTGATCCACCACCAACACCCACAACAACATTGATTCCATTCTCTTTTACGAGTTTACGCATTCTTTCAATCTCACCGGTACTGGAAATTCCACCGAAGATTTCATAAACGCGAAGATCCTCCGTTCCATCAAAACTCTTTTCAATTTTGTCATGGCACATCTTATGCCCACTTTTTGAACAGATAAATAACCATTTATCTCCCAGTTCTTTCATCTCTTCATGAAATTTGAAAAGAGCATCTCTTCCTTGCACATATTTCTGTGGTGCACGCATCATTCTAAGTCTTGCCATTACAAATGCCTCCTTGCTTGTTAATCTTTTAACATTCTCTATTATAGTCTCATTTTTTTAAATAACAAGGTGTAAAATGTACAAAAAAGAGGGAGAAACCTGACAAGGATTGGGCAGTATAATCAAATTTTGTAGTAGATTTTCTCGCTATTATTTATGATACGGCTCCCCCGCAATAATCCGATAACTCCGGTAAATCTGCTCCAGCAGAATCACCCTCATCAATTGATGCGGAAACGTCATTTTCGAAAAACTAAGCGCAAAATCCGACCGTTTTATCACATCTTCCCCGAGTCCGATCGACCCGCCGATAATAAACATAATATGACTGACTCCGCGTATTCCCAGAGTATCGATCTTCTCTGCCAATTCCTCAGAAGTCATCATTTTCCCTTTAATTTCCAGCGTAATCACAAATGTATCATCTTTGACATATTTCAGAAGTCTTTCTCCTTCTTTATCCCGTATTACATTTTCTACAACTTCACTTGCATTATCCGGAGTTTTTTCATCTGCCACTTCGATGATCTCCAGCTTGCAATATTTACTCAGCCGTTTTGAATATTCTGCGATTGCGTCTTTCAAGTATTTTTCTTTTATTTTACCTACTGTAAGTAACGTAATTTTCATATTTTACCATCCTTTTTCATATAGTCCGGAACTAATTATAGCAGAAAAAAGGTATCAGTAAAACTACCGATACCTTTATACTATCTATTTATTTATCATGAATCATACAGTGAAGTTCCTGAAGGGATCTAACTTCTCCGCATCCCTGCTTCTTCATGGATTTGATTCCGCTTACGGTTGCCTTTGCTGCCGCAATTGTCGTCATGTACGGTACTTTCTTCTTGATTGCCGCTTTTCGCAGGTAGCTGTCATCCCAGATCCGGTCTTTTCCGATCGGGGTATTCACGATCAGATCGATCTTTCCGTTTGTGATCAGATCCAGCATGTTCGGTCTTCCTTCCTGCAGCTTGTTGATCATCTCCGCCTCGATTCCGTTTTCGCGAAGAAGTTCGCAGGTGTGTCTGGAAGCGATGATCTTGAAGCCGGTTTCTGTAAATTCACGTGCCAAATCGACAACTTCCGGTTTGTCCTTATCATTTACGGAGATCAGTACAGTGCCTTCCAGAGGAAGTCTGGTCTGGGTAGCTTCCTGTGCTTTGAAGAAGGCTTCTCCGTAAAATCTGGAGAGTCCGAGCACTTCTCCGGTAGACCGCATTTCAGGTCCGAGTACCGGGTCAACTTCCTGGAACATATTGAACGGGAATACGGCTTCTTTGACTCCGTAATATGGAATGTTCTGCTCTTTCAGTGCCGGTACCGGTGACGGTCTTCCGGTCAGTTCGGATGTCACGATATCGATGGCCAGCGGCACCATACGGATGTTGCATACTTTGGATACGAGCGGTACCGTACGGGATGCGCGAGGATTTGCTTCGAGCACATATACTTTGCCGTTCTCGATCGCATACTGCATATTCATAAGGCCGCGGACACCCATTTCTTCTGCGATCCTTCTGGTGTATTCCTTGATCGTCTGTACATTTTCTTCGGAAATGTATTTAGATGGAACGATACATGCAGAATCACCGGAGTGTACACCTGCAAGTTCGATGTGCTCCATAACTGCCGGAACAAATGCATGGGTTCCATCGCTGATTGCATCGGCTTCGCATTCGGTTGCATGTCCGAGAAAACGGTCGATCAGGATCGGTCTGTCCGGTGTCACACCGACTGCAGCCTGCATATATTCTACCATACTTTCTGCGTCATAAACGACTTCCATTCCACGTCCGCCGAGTACGTAGGAAGGACGTACCATTACCGGATAACCGATTTCTTCAGCAATAGCGAGTGCTTCGTCTACCGTAACCGCCATTCCGGATTCCGGCATCGGGATCTCAAGCTTCTCCATCATTGCACGGAACAAATCCCGGTCTTCTGCCATATCGATTACAGACGGAGCAGTTCCGAGAATCTTCACACCATTTTTCTCCAGGTCCGCAGCCAGGTTCAGCGGTGTCTGGCCTCCGAACTGTGCGATTACACCGACCGGTTTCTCTTTTTTGTAAATGCTGAGTACATCTTCCAGTGTAAGCGGCTCAAAATACAGTTTGTCAGAGGTATCATAATCCGTAGAAACAGTTTCCGGATTACAGTTGACAATGATCGTCTCAAATCCAAGCTTCTTCAGTGCAAGGGACGCATGTACACAGCAATAATCAAACTCAATTCCTTGTCCGATGCGGTTCGGTCCGCCGCCGAGGATCATGATCTTCGGCTTGTCATTATTTACCGGATTCTTATCTTCGGCATTGTAGGTGGAGTAGTAATATGCGCTGTCCTTGGTACCGCTTACATGAACGCCCTCCCATGCCTCTTCCACGCCGAGACTGATTCGCTTGTTCCGGATGTCTTCTTCCGGAACTTCCAGAATCTGGCTCAGATATTTATCGGAAAATCCATCTTTCTTTGCCGTGATCAGCGCTTCATCAGAAGGAAGCTGGCCTTTATTCTGCATCAAAGCCTCTTCCTCTTCCACGAGTTCCTTCATCTGCTCTATAAAATAATGTTTTACTTTCGTAATTTCATGAATTTCTTCTACTGTTGCACCTTTGCGGAGTGCCTCATACATCACAAAATGCCTTTCACTGGACGGAGTGATCAGAAGTCTCAGGAGTTCTTCTTTTGACTTGCTGTCGAAGTCTTTCGCATGCCCCAGTCCGTAGCGTCCTGTTTCCAGGCTTCGGATTGCTTTCTGGAACGCTTCTTTGTAAGTCTTACCGATACTCATGACTTCACCGACGGCGCGCATCTGGGTGCCCAGTTTATCTTCCACACCTTTGAATTTTTCAAATGCCCAGCGTGCGAATTTGATCACGACATAATCGCCGTCCGGTACGTATTTATCCAATGTGCCGTATTTTCCGCAAGGAATGTCTTTCAGCGTGAGGCCGGTTGCCAGCATTGCTGAAACAAGAGCGATCGGAAATCCGGTTGCTTTGGAAGCAAGCGCGGAAGAACGGGATGTTCTCGGGTTGATCTCAATGATAATGTCACGATCGGTCTTCGGATCATGTGCCCACTGCACGTTGGTTCCACCGATGACCTGGATGGATTCCACGATTTTATAGGACTTCTCCTGAAGACGTTTCTGAACTTCTTCGGAAATCGTAAGCATCGGTGCGGAACAGAATGAATCACCTGTATGGATACCCAGCGGGTCTATATTTTCTATAAAACATACGGTGATCATGTTATTCTCAGAGTCACGCACCACTTCCAGCTCTAATTCTTCCCAGCCGAGGATCGATTCTTCGACCAGCACCTGTCCTACAAGACTCGCCTGAAGGCCACGAGCACAGACCGTTTTCAATTCCTCTACATTGTATACAAGTCCGCCGCCGGAGCCGCCCATCGTATAAGCCGGACGAAGGACCACCGGATAACCAAGTTTATCAGCAATCGCAAGTGCTTCATCAACCGAATAGGCAACCTCACTTCTTGCCATCTCGATTCCAAGGCCTTCCATTGTCTTCTTGAACTCGATACGGTCTTCCCCACGTTCTATTGCGTCTACCTGTACACCGATTACTTTTACATTATATTTATCAAGTATTCCTTTCTGTGAAAGCTCGGAACAAAGATTCAGTCCGGACTGTCCTCCAAGATTTGGGAGCAGTGCATCCGGTCTTTCCTTCGCAATGATCTGTTCCAGCCGTTCCACATTCAGCGGTTCAATATACGTAACATCCGCAATCTCCGGATCTGTCATAATTGTAGCCGGATTTGAATTAACAAGTACAATCTCATACCCCAGATTTCTGAGTGCCTTACATGCCTGTGTGCCTGAATAGTCAAACTCACACGCCTGTCCGATGATGATCGGCCCTGAACCGATGATCAGTACTTTATGGATGTCTTCCCTCTTTGACATACTCGTTTCCTCCTATATGTATCATTTTATTTTTGCCCAATCATATTATACATGAAACCATATAGGCTGGCAATGTAAAATCTTCAGTTGTTGCATAACGATAACAATATGTTCCAAGACAGAAAGAGAGATACAGATCTCTTTAAAACTGTACCTCTCTTTTATATGTTTCAATCGCAATGTTCAATTAGAAATCTACTTCTGTTCCGTAGTATGTACATGTCAGAAGTTTTTCCATTGCTTCCGGATCGATCGCTCTTGGGTTGGATCCTGTGCAGGCATCTCCAACTGCAAGCTCGGCAATCTTAGCAACTTTTTCTTTGAATTCTTCTTCATTGATTCCGAATTCTTTCAGAGTCTTCGGGATATTCAGTTTGACGTTAAATGCATCGATCTTTTCACATAAGCTGTTAATCAGAGCTTTTTCAGAGGTTCCCGGAAGTCCCATTCTGCGTGCTATTTCTGCATAGCGTCCTGCCGCGACTTTGTCATGTGCATTGTATTTGATTACATACGGCAGATAAATTGCATTTGCACATCCGTGTGGAATATGTCCTGTTGAGAATGCAGCACCTGTCTTATGTGCCATAGAATGTACGATACCAAGTAAAGCATTGGAAAATGCCATACCTGCAAGGCACTGTGCATAATGCATCTGTTCTCTGGCATCCATATCACAGTTGTAAGAAGCCGGAAGATAATCAAACACCATTTCAATTGCCTGAAGCGCAAGTGGGTCTGTAAAAGGTCCGTTCAATGTAGATACATAGGCTTCGATAGCATGGGTAAGTGCATCCATACCTGTGTAAGCAACCTGTTTAACAGGAAGTTTTTCAACAAGTTCCGGATCAACGATTGCAACGTCCGGTGTAATATTGAAGTCAGCAAGCGGATATTTCACGCCTGTCTGATAGTTGGTAATTACAGAGAATGCTGTTACTTCTGTAGCAGTTCCGGATGTTGTCGGGATAGCACAGAATTTTGCTTTCTGTCTTAATTCCGGGAAATTAAACGGAATGCAAAGCTCTTCAAATGTCGTATCCGGATATTCATAGAATGCCCACATTGCTTTTGCAGCATCGATCGGAGAACCTCCGCCCATGGATACGATCCAGTCCGGCTCGAATTCGCGCATAACTTCTGCGCCTTTCATAACGGTTTCTACAGACGGATCCGGCTCCACACCCTCAAACAGTCTGACTTCCATGCCTGCTTCTTTTAAATAACTTACAGCTTTATCAAGGAAGCCCTGGCGTTTCATAGAACCTCCGCCTACTACAAGGATGGCTTTTTTCCCTTTTAAGTTCTTCAGTTCTGCCAGGCAGCCCTTTCCATGGTATACATCTCTTGGTAAAGTAAATCTGCTCATTATTAGCATCTCCTTTTCTTTGTTAATATTTTAACCATATTATATATCTGTTAAATATTTAACGCAATAAGAATAACTAAAATAATTGTACTAAATTCAATACAAAATTGGTAGGAATTTATGCGTTCAAGATGATTTCTGCTACTTCTGCAGTTGTCTTGGCAATATAGTCCGCTCCGGCTTCTTCCAGTTCTTTCCGGTCACCGTACCCGTATAAGACCCCCATACAGGATAATCCGTTTTCTTTTGCTCCTAGGACATCGTGCTCCCGGTCTCCGACCATAAGTACCTGATGCTTTTCTTCTTCCGTGATTTCTAACGTATTCAGCACATATCGGATCACATCAGCTTTCCGGATACGCGCCTCATCCATGGTTGCGCCACACACGCAGGCATAATCCCCGGTAAATCCGAAATGCTCTGCAATTCTTCTCGCAAACGGTTCCGGTTTCGAAGTTGCCACTGCCAATATGAGTCCTTGTTCCTTCAATCTTTTTATACTCTCATCAAATCCGTCATATACAGAATTTTCAAAGATACCTTTTTCTGTATAATATTCTCGATAATACCTGACAGCTTTCGCGGCATCTTCTTCACTCATTCCATAGTATTTCATCATCGAATCGGTGAGTGGCGGACCGATAAATCTTTTTAATTTTTCTCTGTCTTTTTCCTCATACCCCATTTTCTCCAACGCATACGCCACCGAATTCATGATTCCAGGACCGGATTCTGTAATCGTCCCGTCCAGATCAAATAAAATATATTTAAACTTCATTCTTTTCCTCTTTCCTGCTCGGTACTTTCAATTTCTTTAATTCTTCTTTTTCCTCTTGAGAAACCCGGTAGGATTCTCTTATTTTCTGGATTGCTTTATTCTGTGTAAATGTATCCAGATGATTGTGCTCCAGAAATGCTCTGGTTTTTTCGGGGAATTTCACATAGCACATGGAAATCGCCCAGGCAACTGCCATTTTTACATAATATCCTTCATGTTGAATCTTATCAAAGATTTTCAACAAACGATCTATGTATTCCTCATTTATAAAATAATCCATAAGCCCAACAACACCGAAACGGATGCTGAACTCGGTACCCTCCTCGACTTTCTGCCGCAGATAAGAATACCATATTTCTGGTTTTTTCTGCATGAATTTGTAAGTGCTCATGCAGCTGTCACAGACAGCCCAGTTATCGATCTCGGGTACAAACCGGTTCAGATACTGCATTCTTTCTTCATCATCCATCTTTGCGTACCCGATGATCATACCACGGATCATCACTTCCTCGTAGGTGTCAGGGCAACACTTCTCTAAATAATTTCTCCAATCCTCTTTAGCGGCACTTCTTGCAATTTTACGCAGCTCGGGAATGCGTACTCCCATAATATTTTCTGTTCCCGGCACCAGTCCCGAATGAAATTCCCTGTACTTTGGATCTGCTTTTTCAAGAAGTTCCGATTTTATTCTTTCCGATAAATTGTCCATTATACTCACCTTGTAAAAAATGAGCCTCTCTTTTGGAGAGAGACTCATTTGATCACGATTATGAATCATTCAGATTATTTGTTTGAAAGGAATTCGTGAATACCTTTTGCTCCTGCTTTACCAGCACCCATTGCAAGGATAACAGTTGCTGCACCTGTAACAGCATCACCGCCGGCATAAACACCTTCTTTGGAGGTCTTTCCGGTTTCTTCATCTGCTACGATACATTTCCACTTGTTAACTTCCAGACCTTCTGTTGTAGAAGAAATCAACGGGTTCGGAGAAGTACCAAGTGACATGATAACTGTGTCAACATCGATCACAAATTCAGAACCTTCTACAGCTACCGGGCGTCTTCTTCCGGATGCATCCGGCTCACCAAGTTCCATACGTACACACTTGATTCCTTTTACCCATCCGTCTTCTTCAAGGATCTCTACCGGATTAGTAAGAAGATCAAACTGAACACCTTCTTCTTTTGCATGATGTACTTCTTCTACTCGTGCCGGAAGTTCTTCTTCAGAACGACGGTAAACGATATGTACTTCTGCGCCAAGACGAAGTGCTGTTCTTGCAGCATCCATTGCTACGTTACCACCACCGACTACAGCAACTTTCTTTCCTGCTACAATCGGAGTATCGTAAGAATCATCAAACGCCTTCATAAGGTTACTTCTTGTCAGGTACTCATTTGCTGAGAACACGCCGTTCGCGTTTTCTCCTGGAATACCCATGAATTTCGGAAGACCTGCTCCTGAACCGATGAATACTGCTTCAAATCCTTCATCTTCGATTAACTGATCGATCGTTGTAGATTTGCCGATTACAACGTTGGATTCGAATTTAACACCGAGCTCTTTCACTTTATCGATTTCTTTAGCAACAACTTTCTGTTTCGGAAGACGGAATTCCGGAATACCATATACCAGTACACCGCCCAGTTCATGAAGTGCTTCAAATACAGTTACATCGTAACCTAATTTAGCAAGGTCGCCGGCACAGGTAAGACCTGCTGGACCGGAGCCGATTACAGCTACTTTGTGTCCGTTCTTGACTTCTGCTCCAACCGGTTTGATATCATGTTCCAGCGCATAGTCAGCTACGAAACGCTCCAGTTTACCGATTGAGATCGGCTCACCTTTGATACCGCGGATACATTTACCTTCACACTGTGATTCCTGAGGACATACACGTCCGCAAACAGCCGGAAGTGCGGAAGACTGTCCGATAATCTTATAAGCTTCCTCAATATTGCCTTCTTTTACTTCGTGAATGAATCCAGGAATATTGATTCCTACCGGACATCCCTTTACACACTGTGCATTCTTACAGTTGATACAACGGGAAGCTTCTGCTGTAGCTTCTTCCTGATTATATCCATAACATACTTCTTCAAAATTTGTTGCACGTACCTTCGGATCCTGTTCTCTTACAGGTACTTTCTTTAATACGTCTGCCATTATTCGTCACCTCCGCAATGACCGCATCCACCGTGATGTGTGTCACCTTCCTGTAATTTTAACAATGCTCTGCCTTCTTCAGTCTTGTACATCTGCTGTCTCTTCATTGCTTCGTCAAAGTTTACAAGATGTCCGTCAAATTCCGGTCCGTCTACGCATGCGAACTTGATCTCATCACCAACATGCAGACGACATGCGCCGCACATTCCTGTACCGTCTACCATGATCGGATTCATACTTACAATGGTAGGAATCTCCAGTTTCTTGGTAAGCAGGCAGACAAATTTCATCATGATCATCGGTCCGATTGCTACACAAACGTCATACTTATTGCCTTCTTCGATCAGTTTTTCGATCTTGGTTGTTACCATTCCGGCATGTCCGTATGTTCCGTCATCTGTACATGGATAATAATTTCCGGCAACGGCTTCCATTTCTTTCTCAAGAATCAGCATGTCCTTTGTCTTTGCTCCGACAATAACATCTACATCGATTCCGTGTGCTTTCATCCACTTAACCTGCGGATAAACAGGTGCAGCACCTACACCACCGGCAACAAATAAGATTTTCTTATTCTTCAGGCTTTCCAGATCTTCTTTTACAAATTCTGATGGGCATCCAAGCGGACCTGTGAAATCTCTGAAATAATCCCCTTCTTTTAATGATGCCATCTTCTCTGTAGAAGCGCCAACTGACTGGAATACAATCGTGATGGTTCCTGCTTCTCTGTCGTAATCGCAAATCGTAAGCGGAATTCTTTCCCCTTTGTCATCCATCTTAACGATTACAAACTGCCCCGGTTCACAATGCTTTGCAACACGAGGAGCTTCAACATCCATAAGATAAATCTTATCAGCTAATTTTTCAGCTTTTGTTATCTTGTACATTGCTTATGCCTCCTAATTGTTTTACTCTCTTTATGATAAATTATAAACAATTAAATATCAAGTACTTCTTCTACTTTTATTCTGATAAAATCAACTCATATTTTCGAATCGTGACATCGCTGATCCGTCCTTTTTTATTTACAAGCACTGCTTTAAAGGTAATACTTCCCTCAGGCATCGTGATCGGACCTGTATACTTCACCGTAGTGGAAGACGATGGATCCGGATCACTTCCATCCGTCGTATAATAACCTTCATAGTTTTCAGGTACCACGATTTCAATGCTTTGCACGGTATCATACGATCCCGTTGACGGCGTCACAGACGGCGCATCTTCAATCGGAAACTCGATCGTGTAGGTCTTCCTGGCAACCAGACTGGGAATTCCTTTTTCGTTTACGGAAATTGCTCTGATCTCCGTTACTCCTTCGTCAAGCCGAATCGGTTCCGTATACTTCAGACTATTCTGAGTCGGATCGGTTCCATCGGTCGTATAGTAGATGGCCGTTCCTGTGCCGGTAAGTTCCAATGCCTGAATTTCTTCATATTCTTTCATCTCATCCAGACTGTATTCCGGTTCTTCCGAAATATAATCACTACATGCTGAGAGAACCTGTTCACTTGTACACTGATCAAGAAGAACGGACACCTTCATCTTCTGATCCGTATTTATGTAGAATTGAATCGCTTTTTGATAAATTTCCGTGTTCGAAGGCTGTTCTTTGATTGCATTCAGAAAAACCTTTTCTCCGCTTTCTGTATCATTCTGTGCCAGATAGACCTTCGCAAGTCCTTCATAGGCCTCACCACGCTTCTCATTTTTAGAAACAGCCTTTTCAAAGCAAAGAAGTGCCTCCTTGTATTTGCCGTTTTCCAACATCCGGTAGCCTTTATTCACTTTACCAGTATAAGAATTCAAATATACAATTACACCGACGATCAAAGCCAGGATAACCCCGGAAAATAAAATGATTCGTTTTCGGATTTTCTTTTTCTTTGCAATCTGTTTCTTTCGTTCTATTCTCTTCTTTCGCTCTCTGAGTTCTTCCGGAGTCAAATTACCGCTACGACCTTTTCCCGTATTTCTGCGAGGATTGGCTTTCCCGCTGCTTACCTGACCGGCTGAAGTTCTCTCCGAGGTACTCCTTCTTCCGTCCCTTGCGTGTCCTACCGGATCAAATGATTCCGTTACAGCACCTTTTACCTGAGCTGCGAGTACGTCATCAAGCGGATTATAGTCAGGCACGATTTGTATTTCCCGGCCGCATCGGGGACAGATCAGACGATCGTCCGGGATTTGCGCTCCACAGTTCATACATTTCATTGTCTTTCGTCTCCTTCCGTTTTTCTAAACGTATTCTTCTATATATTGTTCAAATTCTTCCATCGACATCAGCACTTTTCTTGGTTTTGTTCCTTCTTCCTCGCCTACAACCCCGGCTTCTGCAAGCTGATCCATAATTCGTGCTGCACGGTTAAATCCAATCTTGAATACTCTTTGAAGCATGCCGATCGATGCTTTATCTTTCTCAATAATAAATTTGCCTGCTTCCACGAAATAAACATCCCGGTCATCCGCTCCTCCGGATGTCTGAGCAGCCGACGGATTCAGATTAACGTGGTTCTGGATATCTTCGTTGTAAGTGATCTTGCCACTGTTTTCTTTCAGATACTCGACAACATTCTGTACTTCTTTGTCAGAAACAAATGCTCCCTGAACACGCACAGGTTTCTGATATCCTGCCGGATAGAAAAGCATATCACCTTTTCCTAGAAGTTTCTCTGCCCCGTTCATGTCAATAATCGTTCTGGAATCGACCCCCGATGAGACGGAAAATGCGATTCTTGACGGCATATTTGCTTTGATCAGACCGGTAATGACATTAACCGATGGTCTCTGTGTCGCAAGTACCAGATGGATTCCGGCTGCACGTGCAAGCTGGGCAAGACGGCAGATCGATTCTTCCACATCTCCCGGTGCAACCATCATGAGATCTGCAAGCTCATCTACGATAATCACGATCTGCGGCATCTTCTGCGGCTTATCAGGATCGTCAATATCTTTGATATTTTCTACTCTGTCATTGAAACCTTTGATATCTCTTACATTGTATTCAGCAAAAAGCTGATACCGCTTATTCATTTCTGCAACCGCCCAATTCAGCGCACCTGCCGCTTTCTTGGGATCCGTTACAACCGGGATCAGAAGATGCGGAATCCCGTTATAGACACTTAGTTCTACTACTTTCGGGTCTACCATAATCAGTTTTACTTCATCCGGTTTTGCTTTATAAAGAATACTCATGATCAATGTATTGATACAGACGGATTTTCCGGAACCGGTTGCTCCTGCTACAAGAAGATGTGGCATTTTTGCAATATCAGACACAACAACCTTTCCGGCAATATCCCGACCTGTAGCAAATGCAATTTTTGATTTATTCTTTTTAAACTCATCAGACTCCAGCAGATCACGCAGCATGACTGTAGAATTTTCCTTATTCGGAACTTCGATTCCAACCGCCGCTTTTCCCGGGATCGGTGCTTCTATTCGGATATCGGCAGCAGCAAGATTCAGCTTGATATCATCGGCCAAGCCAACGATTTTACTGACTTTCACGCCCATTTCCGGCTGCAGTTCATATCTGGTAACAGAAGGTCCACAGCTGATGTTCGTAATTGTAACATTGACCCCGAATGTCTGGAGTGTCTTCTGAAGCTTCATGGCAGTCTCTCTAAGATGCTTATCGGAATCCCCGCCGCTTCCTGATCCCTTCTTAAGAAGAGAAATGGGTGGGAAGCTGTACTCTTTCGGCATCTGTGTCTGTGATATGATTTGTTCCACATCCGCTGTTTCTTTCGAGACATCTGCCTTCATTTTTGATGAATTGCGTTTATTCTGAGGAACATCCGCCGTATGATCCTGAGCTGTGATTCTTTCTGAAACAGTCTCCGGCTGTGTTTTCCCGGATGCTGCCTTTGCTTCTTCCATCGCATCTTTCAGGAAATCCGGGACATGCTCAGCCGGATTTACAGACGGTTCCGGTTCGGGCTCCGGTTTCAACTCTACTGCAGAAAGCGGCATTGCACGGTTAATTACAACATCGTCAAGTGCAATCTGACCAGTCTGCTCCATTATATGCTTCGCTGCTGCCTCTTCCGCCCCTGCAATCACCGTGTTAACATCTTGTTTCGAACGCTTTGTTGCTTTCACTCTCGATGTGCGTTTTTTCTGTTCTTTCTTATCGGTTTCCGATTCGGTTTTCGGCTCTTCCAGCTTCCTGTCCAGTGTGGTATTAAACGACACACCGGAGACTTGGTGATCCATCCGCTTCTGTTCCCTTTCCTGTTCGCGAATCTGCTCCTTCTGCATCTTCTTCTCGATAGATTCTTCTCTGTGACGCTGCATATCTTCACGCGCGCGGTCATAAGCCTTCTCGCTTCCCTTTCTCACTCCGCGTAAAACAGAGCGTTCTGTGATCAACACAATGCAGATGATCATCAGAATCACTACGACAACATATGTACCGGCCACTCCGATCGCAGGCACCATCAGATCT
Source organism: bacterium (assembly GCA_022774325.1). Classification (GTDB taxonomy): domain Bacteria; phylum Bacillota; class Clostridia; order Lachnospirales; family Lachnospiraceae; genus Allocoprococcus. The sequence continues at coordinate 14,050 of JALFNN010000076.1, forward strand.
GCAATACCTTCACCAATCAGTCCGCCTCTGTCATTCAGAAGCTGGAGAAGCACACACAACAGAATTGTAAGTACGGCGGCGGCCGATATTTTTATATATGCAACCGAATTTCCTCTATTAGAAACCACAAAAGCAACTCCGCAAAATAACAGGATCGGGAATACATACGCCATCCATCCGATATATTTCTGCATCACTCCAGCGATCTTCGCTCCGACAAATCCTGCCAGCCCGAAATTACTGATTACAAGGAGAATACTCACTGCCAATGTCACCCAAATCAGAATCTCTCCTGCAATAAAACTGTTCTGAGAGGCAGCTGCAGCTGTTTTTGTCTTTTTTGCTCCCCCGGTATTCCCTGTTTTCTTTTTTGTCTGACTTCTCCCCTTCGATTTAGAAGAGGTGGAAGTCCTTGACGTTTTTTTCTTTCCCTCTGTTTTTGAAGCCATAAAACTTCCCCCTTATCAAATATACCCCTTTTATCTTTGCCGGTTTAATAATCGGCTGATTTTATACATACTATACTATTATAGCATTAGCCGCCGTTCGTGTCATTACTTAATTTTCATCAGACTTTTTTTGTTTTTCCCGGATCATTTCATGCAATTTTTTCAAAGCCTGACTGATTCCGCCTACTTCATCAATGAGACCTTCTCTCACGGCCTGCTCTCCGTCGAGCATCGTACCTACATCTTTTACCAATTGTGTCGGATCCAGCATCAGTTCTTCAATGCGTTCCTGACTCATCTTTGAGTGGGCAGCCAGAAATCCGGTAATCCGATCCTGCGTCTTCTCCATATTTCGAAGGCTCTGCATGACACCGATAAACATACCGCTGGTTCTGACTGGATGAATGATCATGGTGCCACTCGGAACAATGAAAGAATAATCCGCCGAAACCGCAAGTGGCCCTCCAATAGAATGACAGCCGCCAAGTACCAGCGAAACGGTCGGTTTACTAAGGGAAGCTATCATTTCTGCAATGGCTAATCCTGCCTCCACATCACCTCCGAGTGTATTAAGAAGGATCAGTACTCCGTCAACTTCCTCACTATTTTCGATCTGGGCCAGCTTAGGTAGAAGATGTTCATATTTGGTTGCCTTCGTATTTCCGGACACCGCTTCATGTCCTTCAACTTCTCCTATCACCGTCAGAAGTTCAATCCGGTGTGCATGACCTTCTTCAAGCGGAAGTGTTCCCATTTCCCGGATATGAATGTCTTCCTCCGATAGATTTTCCGGTTCTTTCTTGTCATTTGCCTCTGTCTCACTCATGTTGGATCGCTTACGTATCTGATATTCTTTCACATCACTGTCTTCCATTATTGCTCCCTCTCTTTCTATACACATTTCATTCAGAACACGGTTCTCTGCAAATAAAAGTATGCACAGGGGAAGGAAATACTATACTCAAAAATGGTTCGCGGGATCATTTTTCTCATCTGCATGGCAACAAAAAGGGAGACTGCTTTTTCACAATCTCCCTAAATCATTTTATTAATTATACTGCTTCCAGTGCCTGTTTCAGGTCATCAATAATATCGTCAATATTTTCAATGCCCACACTGAAACGGATCAGATCCGGCTGTACTCCTGCTTCCAGAAGTTCTTTATCATTCATCTGACGATGTGTATGGCTTGCCGGATGAAGAACACAGCTTCTCGCATCTGCGACATGAGTCACAATCGCAATCATCTTAAGACTGTCCATCATCTTCACAGCTGCATCGCGACCACCTTTCAGACCGAATGTAATGACACCGCAAGTACCGTTTGGCATATATTTCTTGGCAAGATCATAATATTTATCACCTTCCATAGATGGGCAGTTCACCCATGCAACTTTTTCCTGGCTCTTCAGGAACTCAGCAGCCTTCAGCGCATTTTCGCAATGTCTGGGCATACGAAGATGCAGTGTCTCCAGGCCGATATTGAGAAGAAACGCATTCTGCGGTGACTGGATAGATCCAAGATCTCGCATCATCTGGGAAGTCGCTTTTGTAATGTATGCTCCTTTACCGAAACGCTCCGTATAAACCAGCCCATGATATGTCTCATCCGGAGTGGTAAGTCCCGGGAACTTATCCGCATATTTTGTCCAGTCAAAGTTACCGCTGTCAACGATCGCACCGCCGACACAGGAAGCATGACCATCCATATATTTGGTGGTGGAATGTGTAACAATATCCGCGCCCCATTCAAACGGGCGGCAGTTGATCGGTGTTGCAAATGTATTATCAACGATCAGCGGGACTCCATGTGCATGTGCTGCTTTGGCAAATTTTTCAATATCCAGTACAGTAAGTGCCGGATTGGCAATCGTCTCACCGACAACAGCTTTCGTGTTCTCCCGGAAAGCTGCATCAAGTTCTTCCGGTGTGCAGTCCGGATCAACGAAAGTTGCCTGGATGCCCATCTTGCGGATGGTATGTGCATAAAGATTGTATGTACCGCCATATACGGCAGAAGAACAGATAATATGATCTCCTGCTTCCGCAATATTCATGATTGCGTAGAAATTTGCCGCCTGTCCGGATGACGTTAGCATCGCTGCATATCCGCCCTCCATATCACAGATCTTTGCTGCGACAGCATCATTGGTTGGATTCTGCAGCCTTGTGTAGAAATATCCGGAAGCTTCCAGATCAAACAATTTTCCCATCTGATCGCTGTCGTCATATTTAAATGTTGTACTTTGATAAATCGGCAGAACACGCGGTTCGCCGTTCTTCGGTGTATATCCTGATTGAATACACTTCGTCTCAATTCTGTAATCGCTCATGTTGAGTCCCCCTAAGAATATAAGTATTTTGTCTTCAGAGTGCGTACCATATCGGTGTACACTTCCTTACACTCTGCCGGTTTTCCATCCTCTATCAGCCTGACACATGGTTCAAGATACTGTTTCCAGATTTCCAGATAAACCTCTCCCGCATCTGTGCTGCGTCCAAGCCTCTTAACAATAGTCGGCGCTATATCATAGTATTCTCGAATGATCTGCATACCACCTTCGGAATTTGCCAGATATCCGTCACGGTAATTTCTCAGTGTTTCCAGTTCATAACAATGATCCGGCTTGCCGAGGCCCTCACAGACTGCAGTGGTTATATAGCACATCCGTGCTTTGAATCCGCCCTCAATATCTTCATATGATGATTTGCCAAGATCCATCTCCAGCCCGTTATCGTTCCACAAAACAATCATACGGTCTACGACTTTCTCACACACAGGTGTCCTGCCGTAACGCATCATCGGGATAATGAAAGACACCATTCCCATATTGTAATTCATCAGAATTTGTTCTTTCTTACGTTTGGATCCGGCTTTTTCCAGAATCTGATGCATGGCATCGGGAATCACGGACGCTACCTCTTCCACCGCCTCATCCGGATTATCAGCTTCTGCACACTCCCGTTCAATTGCATCAAAAAGGGGCTTGAATTCCTCATATTTGCTCTGGAACAAATCAGAATATGTACGTTTGTTAAATTCCTTCGCAAGAGGAACAGCCTGTTTGAACAATCTCTCCAGTTCTTCCTTCGTGTTATGAGTCATATCTGATTCCTCCGTTCCGGAATTATTCTTCCCAGTTGTGGTACACTTCCTGCACGTCGTCATCATCCTCAAGAAGATCTAAGGTCTTCTGAATATTTTTGATATCTTCTTCACTTTCCAGTGTCACCCATGTCTGCGGGATCATGGTCACTTCCGCACTTGCCATCGGGATTCCTGCTTCCTCAAGTGCAAGACGGACCTCACTGAAATCATCCGGTGAAGTAAGGATCTCAAAGCTGTCTTCTTCCTCTGAGAAATCTTCTGCACCTGCATCCAGTGCCTGCATCATCAGATCATCCGCATCCAGTTCACATTCTTCCTTATCGATAATGATCTGTCCCTTCTTGTCAAACATGAAGGAAACGCAGCCGGAGGTTCCGATATTGCCTTTTCCTTTCGTAAAAGCGCTTCGTACATTTGACGCGGTACGGTTACGATTGTCAGTCAGCGCATCGACAATGATTGCTGTACCGTTCGGGCCATATCCTTCATAAACGATATGTTCATAATTGTTCGCGTCTCCATCTCCCGCTGCTTTCTTGATGCTTCGTTCGATATTGTCATTCGGCATATTATTTGCCTTTGCTTTTGCTATTGCATCTCGAAGTCTGCTGTTATTTGCAGGATCAGCTCCGCCGCCTTCCTTTACAGCAACTGCAATCTCACGGCCGATCTTCGTAAAGATTTTTCCCTTCGCAGCATCATTTTTTTCTTTTTTATGCTTGATATTCGCAAACTTTGAATGTCCAGACATTGTATTTACCTCTCTGTTCGTATAGTATTCACTAAAATATTAATCATTTTATTTTAGCACTCTTTTCGGTTCCTGACAAGAACCAACTGTTACTTCATCTTCATAATCCGTACTTTGCGGATGGTATTGTTATCAACTGACAGTACCTGGAACACATATCCTTCAAATTGTACCGTGCATTTTTCGTCTTCAGAGGGAATTCTGTCAAGGCAATCGATCAGATAACCATTGATCGTGTCATAATCCTCTTCTTCAAAATTAATGCCCAGTATTTCTTCCAGATCTTCAAGCTGTGCCATTCCGTCTACGATATATGTACCGTCCGGCTGACTTGTGATCAGCTCCTCTTCTTCATCATATTCATCCTGAATATTGCCGACGATCTCTTCGATGATATCCTCCATCGTAACAATTCCCACGGTCTGTCCGTATTCATCGAGAACGATGACCATATGCCGTTTGTCTTTCTGCATCTGCTGAAACAACTTATCGATACTTTTTGTCTCAGGGACAAAGCTTACCGGCCGGATGATCTCTTTCAGATCCTTGATCCGGACATTTCTTAAAGAATCATCCAGATAACATTTCATGGCATCTCTGAGATGGACGATCCCGATAATATTGTCAATATCCTCCTCATAGACCGGAAACCTGGAATTATTCTCTTCAAGAATAAATCTGATTGCATCTGAAAGTGTTGTATTTCCGTCCAGGCCCACAATATTTTTACGATGGGTCATGATATCTTTTGCTTCAGAATCCATATATCCGAAAACATTACAGATCATCTTCATTTCGCGCTTTGCAAGAACACCTTTCTGATAGCCTTCCTCAATCTTCTCTATAATTTCTTCAGCCACCCGCTCCTGATCTTCATTTTCCGAAAAGACTCTTCTCATTTTCTGAAGTAAACTATTGCCTTCTTCCATAATTATTTCAGTTTCTCCTTTACTATGTATGAAGCATCAGACTGACGCACAATGCCTCATCAACTTTTCTCATCAGTTCCCGGTCCACATGACAGACTAAATCTTTCAGTCGCTGCTTGTCGATTGTGCGTATCTGCTCCAGCAGGACTACAGAATCCTTCACGATTTTGTACCGTCCCGAATCGATTTCAACATGTGTAGGCAGTTTTGCCTTATTCATTCGGGATGTTATAGCTGCACAAATCACAGTTGGGCTGTGCCTGTTGCCTATATCGTTCTGGATGATCAGCACCGGACGGATGCCTCCTTGTTCTGAGCCGACTACCGGACTTAAATCTGCATAATAGATATCTCCACGTCTTACCTGCACTTCATTCACTCTCCGATTTCAAGATACAAGAAGTATTCCCATCTTTCATCAGAAGTATTCCATGCATACTTTTCATTCTTATAATATTCTATTCAAAATAATCTATCTGCCTTACTACCTCTCCGCCGCGAATATATTCCCGGGGAACACGTTTATTGATGTCACAGACAAATTCATAATTAAACCTTCCGGATAATTCACTTAACGTTTCAACTGGAAGATACACCCCTTCATTTTCACCAATCAGGGTAACCTTATCTTCAAACTTCACATCAGGAATATCTGTCACGTCAACCATGAACTGGTCCATGCAGACTCTTCCAACGATCGGCGCTTTCTTCCCATGAATCAAAACATATCCTTTATTGGACAGACTCCTGGGATACCCGTCACCGTACCCGGCCGGTACTGTTGCAATCTGCATTCTCCGATCCGCTACAAAGGTTCCACCATAGCTGACGGCAGTCCCTTTTTCAATCCATTTCAAATATGTGATATGGGAAATCAATTCCATAGCCGGTTTCAATGGAACCGAATCTTTTCTCACTTCCTCAGAAGGGTACATACCGTAAGTAGATATGCCCGCTCTCACAAGATTCAGATTCAATTCCGGCTGATCGATGATCGCAGCACTGTTTGATACATGAAGTAGTGGAAAATGGATACCCCTTTTCTCCAGTTCTTCTTTAACCCGGATATATGAAGTAAATTGCTGATCTGTGATCTCCTTATTTTTCTCATCAGCCCGCGAAAAATGTGTAAACATTCCTTCCAGCTCTACACATGGAAGATGACTGATCTTTTCGATTGCGTTCACGCTTACGTCATCCGGCGCAAATCCGAGTCTGGACATTCCGGTATCAATCTTAATATGAAAGATTGCATTCATTCCCAGTTCTTCTGCTTTTGCCGATGCCAGAGCTGCCAGTTCACCGTCATAGACCGTCATACGGATCTGATGCCGAATCATCGCTTCCATCTGATCCGGGAAAATGCATCCGAGGCAAAGAATCGGTTTTCCAATCCCAGCTTTTCGAAGCAGGATCCCTTCTTCCAATGTTGCCACAGCATATCCCCATACGTACTCCACATCTTCTAACATTTCTGCAATCGGTACGGCACCATGTCCGTATCCGTCCGTTTTCACGACAACGATCATCCGCGCATCGTTTTTAATATTACGATACATCATTTGCATGTTATACATTACTGCATCAAGATCGATCACTGCACGCAGTCTGTTATATGTCTTCATTTCAAGTTTTCCTCCAAAGTTTTTAGTGTTCTGCCAAGCCCCCGGATGAGATCTTCAGCAAGCACACTGTAGGATCCACATTCTTCTCTTGCCGTATCTCCGGCAAGGCCGTGCAGATATACTCCCAACACAGCTGCGTCAAAAGTCGGGAGGTTCTGAGCCATCAGGCCGGCAATCGTTCCTGCCAGCACGTCACCGGAACCGGCCTTCGCCATTGCTGCATTTCCGGATGAATTCAGAAACGTCGGATGTCCGCAAGCTGCGACGAGTGTTCTGCTGTCTTTCATGGCACAAACGACCTGCATTTTTTCAACAAGCTCACGTAGAAGAGCGTTCCTATGATTCTTTAGTTCTGCAACAGGATATCCTGTCAATCTTGACATTTCTTTCATATGAGGTGTCAGCACATACTGTTCTTTCTGGCGCGCCCATTTTCTTCGCTCTTCTTCGGTAAATTCCGCAAGAAGATTGAGACCGTCCGCATCAATCACACACGGCTTCCGGTTCATTTCCAGCGTCATTTTAAAAAGTCTCCGCGAATACTCTGAAATTCCAAGTCCGCATCCGATGCAGACCACATCTGCCCATTGAAGCAGATCTGGAAGTTCCCGGAAACAATCTAAGGCCATCTCATCATAAGTCGTGATAATAGCTTCCGGCAGAAGCTGCTGAAGAATCTGTCTGTTGGATTCTTCCGTGTATATCCGTACAAGGCCTGCGCCTACCATGTACGCCGCATGGGCACTTAAGTACGCTGCCCCCGACATTCCCCTACTTCCGGCAATAAGAAGAACCCTTCCATAGCTTCTTTTATTGGAATCCGGCTTTCTCTCCGGCATCCTGGAAATCACATCCTGTTTTTCCAGCATAAAATAAAGATCGTCCCGGTTTTCAAAGCCCGGATCCGTAATGCCGATATCCTTTACCAGTACTTTCCCCGCATACTCGGAACCCGGAAAGAAAACCTGACCTGCCTTAGCGTATGCAAACGTGACTGTCAAATCAGCCCGGAACGCACATCCCAGTACTTCCCCGGTGTCAGCGGAAATTCCGGACGGAGTATCAATCGCAACTTTGTATCCCTGATACCGGTTCATTTGTTCAATCACATTCTGGTAATGTCCTTCGATATTTCGGCAAAGCCCGATTCCAAATACGGCATCTATAATAACACTATATTCCTTCTCCGGTAAAGTGTTTCCTACAGACACGCCCAGATTTTCCAGAATATGCATCTGCTGCTTCGTTTCTTCACTCCTGGATTCCAATTTTCCGGCAAAACACACATCGACCCTTTTTCCTTCTTCGGCAAGCAGTCTTGCCACCGCGAATCCGTCTCCACCGTTGTTGCCGGAGCCGCATACCACCAGTGCATAGGACAGATCAATCTGCTCTTCTTTCATTGCAGCCATACACTGAAGCGCCGCACGTTCCATCAATACCAGCGAAGGAATCCCGATCTCATGGATCATTCTTCCGTCCGCCGCTTTCATCTGTTCAGCCGTCAATATATATTTCATATTCTCACCTTCCAATACGCAATAAAGAGCCCCGCAGCCGGAACTCTTCTCTCATTACGCCGATTCAGGCAAAATGTGTGTAACACATTCTGTCGAATTATGAATTATCTGTATGTTCCATATTATAACGTGTTATATTGTATGAAAGTCTCATCAGACTCTCCGATAAATGCACGTTCTCAACAATAATATTATCCGGAAGATTCAAATCTGTATGTGCAAAATTCCAGATCGCCCGCACACCATTATCAACCAGAACATTCGCAACATCTATGGCTCTTGTCTTCGGAATCGCAAGTACTCCGATTTCAATATCATTCTTCTGAATAAAATCACTCAGTTCATCCATCATCCGGATCTCCACACCGCGGATCGTAATTCCCACAAGTCGTGGATTCACGTCAAATAATCCTTTTAATACAAAACCTCTTTTTTCAAATGCTGCATAATTAGCCAGTGCCTGTCCAAGATTACCGGCACCGATAATGACCATGTTATGTTGGTTGTCCAGTCCCAGAATTTTCCCTATTTCCGTATATAAGTATTTTACATTATACCCGTATCCCTGTTGTCCAAATCCACCAAAATTATTAAGGTCCTGACGAATCTGGGATGCAGTTACTTTCATTCTCTTGCTCAAATCGTTGGAGGATATTCGTTCCACACCGTGTTCCAGCAATTCGCCAAGATAACGATAGTATCTCGGAAGTCTTCTGATTACTGCCTGAGATATTTCTCTTTCTTCCACCTGACATCCACCTTCCATTCTTATTCTAAATTTTATTATATAAAAATGACATAAAAAAGTCAAACTTAATAGTTGTTTTTTATTGTATTTCCGATATAATGAGGTAGACAGTACCTATTTCTACAGTATAAGGAGGTTTGAAAATGATACTGGCATGCCACAATTTAACGAAATCCTTTGGGGAGCAGGTTATTGTGAATAAAGGCTCCTTTCATATAGAAGACCGTGAGAAAGCGGCGCTGGTCGGTCTGAACGGCGCCGGGAAATCCACAATTTTGAAAATGATCGTCGGTGAATTGAATAGTGATGACGGTGATGTAATTCTTACCAAAGGAAAAACAATGGGCTATCTTGCCCAGCACCAGGACCTGATGAGCGGGAATACCATTTACGAAGAAGTCCGCACCGCCAAATCTGAGATTATCGAAATGGAACGTCAGATTCGTGCACTGGAACTGGAAATCAGTACGCTGACCGGTGACGCACTTCAGATGAAACTTGACACTTATCATAGACTTACCGCTGCATTTGAACGTGCTGACGGCTATTCTTATAAAAGCGAACTGGTCGGTGTTCTTAAAGGCCTTGGGTTTACTGAGGATGAATTTCAGAAACCGGTGGACGCCCTTTCCGGCGGCCAGAAGACACGTGTTTCCCTCGGCAAACTTCTGCTGACGAAACCGGATATTTTACTGCTGGATGAGCCTACCAATCACTTGGATATGAATTCAATCGCATGGCTTGAGAACTACCTGCTGAATTACTCCGGTGCAGTGCTCATCGTCTCCCACGACCGTTATTTTTTGAATCGTGTCGTAACGAAAGTGCTGGAGATTGAAAACGGTACACTGATGACATATATGGGAAATTATTCAGATTATGCCCAGAAGAAACAGCAGCTCAGAGACGCAAGGCTGAAAGAATATCTGAATCAGCAACGGGAAATCAAGCATCAGGAGGCAGTCATCGAAAAGCTTCGTTCCTTCAACCGGGAGAAATCAATCCGACGTGCGGAAAGCCGGGAAAAGCTGTTAAACAAAATCACACCTGTTGAAAAACCGGTTGAGCTGAATACCGATATTCATTTAAGCCTGGAGCCTTCCTGTGTGAGCGGGAACGACGTGCTTCGCGTTGAAGGCCTTGGAAAATCATTTGCTCCCCAGGTCCTTTTTCAGGATGTCAGCTTCGAGATTAAGCGAGGTGAACATGTAGCCATCGTAGGTGATAACGGAACAGGGAAAACGACACTGCTTAAGATTTTGAACAATGTGATCGCGGCGGATTCGGGAAGCTTTACACTGGGAACCAATGTACATATCGGTTACTACGATCAGGAACATCACGTACTTCACATGGAAAAAACGATCTTTGAAGAGATCTCCGATGATTATCCGACACTTACGAATACACAGATCCGGAATGTTCTAGCTGCATTTTTATTCACAGGCGATGATGTATTTAAGATGATCGGTGATTTGAGCGGCGGAGAACGCGGACGAGTATCTCTTGCAAAGCTGATGCTCTCCGAGGCGAACTTCCTGATTTTGGACGAGCCTACGAACCACCTGGACATCGCTTCGAAAGAAATTTTGGAAAATGCATTGAATGAGTACACCGGAACCGTACTTTATGTGTCCCATGACCGTTATTTCATCAACCAGACAGCCACGCGTATTCTTGACCTGGTGAACCATACTTTTGTAAATTATATTGGAAACTACGATTACTATCTCGAAAAGAAAGAGGAACTCACGACGGCATACGCCGGTGGCAATATTTCAGACAAGCAATCTACGAATGAAGGCACTTCTTCAATGTCCCAGTCCAAAATGAGCTGGCAGGAACAGAAAGAAGAACAAGCAAGAATCCGGAAGCGTCAGAACGAACTGAAAAAGACGGAAGAACGCATTACCCGGCTGGAAGAACGAAACCAGGAGATCGATACGCTTCTTATGCAGGAAGAAATCTATACCAATTCCGTCCGGTGTCAGGAACTGGCAAAGGAAAAGGCTGCAAATGAAGAAGAGCTGGAAGAACTCTATGAAAAATGGGAAGAGCTGGCTGAATAACTGTTAAAAACGCGCCTTATCGGCGCGTTTTTCCTGTTTTTATTTACAATCTCTCAGCGATCGCTTTGATAAAATCTTCGCTGTTCAATACAGTCGGATTTGGAAGCGTCGTGATCAGTGCAAGATCTTTAGTCATATTTCCGCTTTCAATTGTATCGATCGTTGCCTTTTCCAGCTTATCGGCAAAATCCATCAGCTCCTGATTTCCATCCATCTCACCACGTTTTCTGAGTGCCCCCGTCCATGCAAAGATCGTTGCCACGGAGTTAGTAGATGTTTCTTCTCCTTTCAGGTGCTTGTAATAGTGCCGCTGTACCGTTCCGTGTGCTGCCTCATATTCATAGTATCCTTCCGGAGATACCAGCACGGAAGTCATCATGGCCAGTGATCCGAATGCGGAAGAAACCATGTCACTCATCACATCACCGTCATAGTTCTTACATGCCCAGATATAACCGCCTTCAGACTTCATCACACGTGCTACGGCATCGTCGATCAGCGTATAGAAATACTCGATTCCGGCTTCTTCAAACTTCTCTTTGTAATCTGCATCAAAAATCTCCTGAAAAATATCTTTAAAGGTATGGTCGTATTTCTTGGAAATCGTATCTTTCGTTGCAAACCAGAGATCCTGTTTCGTATCCAGTGCATAGTTAAAACAGCTTCTTGCAAAACTCTCGATTGACTGATCAATATTATGCATGCCCTGAACAATTCCGGATCCGGTAAAATTATGAACCAGCTCTCTCGTCTCGGTTCCGTCCTCTGCGGTATAAACCAGTTCTACCTTTCCGGCACCCGGGATCTTCATTTCAGAACCTTTGTAAACATCCCCGTAAGCATGTCTTGCAATCGTGATCGGCTTTTTCCAGTTCTTTACACAAGGTTCAATTCCTTTTACAACGATGGGTGCACGGAATACAGTACCGTCAAGGATCGCACGAATGGTTCCATTCGGGCTCTTCCACATTTCTTTCAGATTATACTCTTTCACACGGGCTGCGTTCGGAGTGATCGTTGCACATTTTACTGCAACCTTATATTTCTTCGTTGCGATTGCAGAATCCACAGTAACCTGATCGTTTGTCTCGTCTCTGTGTTTCAGGCCCAGATCATAATATTCTGTCTTCAAATCAATATACGGAAGAAGAAGATGCTCCTTGATCATCTTCCACAGGATCCTTGTCATCTCATCTCCGTCCATCTCAACAATTGGTGTCGTCATCTGAATCTTGCTCATGCTTACTCTTCCTTTCTTTTGCCTGTTATTCCTGCTCAATATGAAGATTCTCCATAACATTCAGGATATGAATATGTGCCAGTTCTTCTGCACGGTCCGCATCTCCGGTCCGTAGTGCATTCAGGATCTCCCGGTGTTCTTCCAGAGATTTTTTTGCCCTGTCTTCTTTCTTCACGGATCGTTTTCTTGCCACCTGAACATATTTATGAAAATCAGAAAGAATATGTCTGAGTATCCGGCTCTGACTTGCGTCATAAAGAACCTCATGAAACTTTCCGTCAAGTTCTGCAAGCTGTTCGGCATTTCCACGATCCAAGTGGTATTCTGTAAGAAGCAGGACTTCTTCCATTTCCTGAATCTGCTCCTCTGAAATGTGCTCAGCCGCCCAACGTGCACATAGGCCTTCAAGCATGGAACGCGTCATATAAATATCATGCACGTCCTTCTCCGTAATGCCCGTCACATAGGCCCCTTTGTTCGGAATAATGTGAACCAGCCCCTCCAGCTCCAGCTGACGGAGTGCTTCCCGAACCGGCGTCCTGCTGACTCCAAGTTCCTTACCCAGTGTTGCTTCTCGTAATTCTTCATTTTCCTTAAATTTGCCTTTCAGAATGTCCTCGCGGATCTCCTGAAAAACCTGTCCCCTCAGTGAATATTTATCCATGATTCTGCTCCTGAAAACTATATTTTTTGTTGAGGTCAATATAAAATCTGACCCAAGTAAACCTGGCCCATTTTTGTATCATTGTATACAACGATACATTTATTGTCAATAGGCTAGATTATTTTTTCTGCTACATCCGTTTTTCATACTTCATCAATGTCTTGATGTATTTTACCAACTGCTGGTATCGCATTTCCATCGTCTGTGCATTTTCTGTAAAATCCATACTCTGCGCAGCGGCGGAAAGGAATTCATCTGTGAGTTCTGTTTTATATTTTTGAAGGAACCGCAGTTTTTCTTCGTTGCTGCTCAGATCAAGAAATCGCATGATCAGACTCTGTTCCTCCTCATCCGCCACTGCGGTCTCTTCCTCCAGTTCAAACCGATATTCCTGATCTGCATCCGGGAATTTTCTCTTATCGACCTGCTCCAGAAACATTTCCAAAGGTCGTGCAAATACCGGATGTTCTCCGTAAAGTCCTTCATAGACGACAAGCTCTTCTGCACGCTCTGTATGCTTTGCAATTGCAAGTACGCGATAACGATTCCCTTTAAAATGTCTGTAACACTCACCGACTTTCGGCATTCTGCCTTGTTTCATGATTCTCATCCCTTATCTAATAGAGTTTGGCACTGATTGTTTTAGGACGGAATCCTTCTCGCTCCAATGCCTGAATAATTCTGTTTTTGTGTTCCGTTCCAAATGCTTCCATGGTGACTCTGAGTTCAACGGCAGCATTTCGATTAATGCTGACAAACTGATTATGCTCCAGTTTAATTACATTTCCCTGTTCATCAGCAATTGTCTTTGCGACGCGCACAAGTTCACCCGGTTTATCCGGAAGAAGTACGGATACAGAAAAAATACGGTCTCTCTGAATCAATCCATGCTGTACGATGGATGACATGGTAATGACATCCATATTACCGCCGCTTAAGATACAAACAACCTTTTTGCCTGTCAGATCCATCTGTTTTAAAGCAGCCACAGAAAGAAGTCCTGAGTTTTCGACAACCATTTTGTGATTCTCGACCATATCAAGGAATGCACCGACCAGTTCATCATCTTCTACTGTAAGGATATCGTCTACATTTTCCATAACATACTGAAGCGTCTTTTCACCAACTGTTTTTACAGCGGTACCATCTGCGATCGTATTTGCGCTCGGAAGAGTCACAACATGGCCTGCCGCTACGGCCGCTTTCATACTGGCTGCTGCTGCCGGTTCCACACCGATCACTTTGATCTTAGGATTCAGCATTTTCGCAAGTGTAGAAATACCCGTGATCAGTCCGCCTCCGCCGATCGGCACAAAGATATAATCGACCGTCGGAAGTTCCTGCACGATTTCCATCGCGATCGTTCCCTGTCCTGTTGCAACATCAAGATCATCAAACGGATGAACAAATGTATAGCCGTGCTCCTCCGCCAGCTCATAAGCCTTTGCACAGGCATCATCATAGACATCTCCGTGAAGTATCACTTCCGCTCCGTAACTCTTGGTACGATTGACTTTGATGAGTGGGGTAACGGTCGGCATAACGATGGTAGCCTTACATCCAAAGGCTTTTGCGGCATATGCGACACCCTGTGCGTGGTTTCCTGCGGATGCAGCGATCAGTCCTCTGGCGCGTTCTTCCTCTGACAAGGTACTGATCTTATAATAAGCGCCTCTGAGCTTATAGGCACCTGTATACTGCATGTTTTCCGGTTTCAGATATACTTTAGCTCCGGTCTGTGCGCTTAAATGCTCACTGTAAACCAGTTTGGTAGGTTTGGTGACCCGTTTTACAATCTCGCTTGCTTCTTCAAATTTCTCTAACGTTAACATGTCTCTTCTCCTTCTTCTGTCGTAAATAAAGCGTTTACAAACTGATCTGAATCAAATTTCTGCAGATCATCAATGGATTCTCCCACTCCGATATATTTAACAGGTATTCCGAGTTCTGCCTGAATCGCAACGGCAATTCCTCCTTTTGCGGTACCGTCCATCTTCGTCAGAATGATACCGGTAATGTCTGCAACTTCACTGAATTCTCTGGCCTGTGCAAGTGCATTCTGACCGGTCGTTCCATCCAGCACGACCAGAGTCTCGCGGTACGCTTCCGGATATTCTCTCTCCAGCACACGATTGATCTTCTTCAGCTCTTCCATCAGATTCTTTTTATTATGAAGTCTTCCCGCCGTATCACACAGCAGTACGTCGGCCTTTCTCGCTTTAGCAGCCTGGACCGCATCATAAACGATGGCTGCCGGATCCGCTCCTTCCTGCCCGCCGATCAGATCGGCCCCGGAACGGTTTGCCCATTCTCTCAGCTGTTCACCGGCTGCCGCACGGAATGTATCTGCTGCCGCAAGGACAACTTTTTTGTTCTGGTCTTTCAGTTTTCCCGCTAGCTTTCCAATGGTTGTCGTCTTGCCAACCCCATTTACTCCAATCACCAGAACTACCGATGTTCTTTCTTCAAATTCATAAGCCGTCTCTCCTACATACATCTGTTCTTTGATGCTGTCGATCAGAAGCTGCTTACATGCGATCGGCTCTTTGATGTGCTGCTCTTTAACTTTTTTGCGCAGATCCTCAAGAATCGCATAAGTGGCCTTTACTCCCAGATCTCCCATGATCAGAATTTCTTCCAGCTCTTCATAAAAGTCTTCGTCAATATTGGTAAATCCGTGGAAAATACTGTCAATGCCCGATACAATATTGTTTCTGGTCTTAGTAAGCCCGGACACAAGTCGTTTAAAAAATCCCATTTTCTCTTCAGCCATATAATGCCTCCCATTCCTACTGATCCAGTTCATTTTCCAGAAGATCGACAGACACAAGCGTAGACACGCCTTTCTCCTGCATGGTAATACCGTAGAGGCGGTCTGCCGCCGTCATGGTACCTCTACGATGCGTGATCACAATGAACTGTGTATATTTTGTAAGTTTATGTAAATACTGTGCAAATCTGGTTACATTGGAATCATCCAGTGCTGCTTCGATCTCATCCAGCAGACAGAAGGGCGATGGTTTCAGATTCTGGATCGCAAAAAGCAGCGCAATCGCGGTCAACGCCTTCTCTCCACCGGAAAGCTGCATCATATTCTGCAGTTTCTTGCCCGGTGGCTGTGCGATGATCCGGATGCCCGCTTCCAGAACATCTTCATCCTCCATCAGCTCCAGTGTACCCTTTCCTCCACCAAATAGTTCTTTGAAAACCTGATTGAATTCCTGCGCGATACGCCCGAACTGCTCGGTGAACTGTTTTCTCATCGCTTCATCCAGTTCCTCGATAATCTTCGTAAGTGTTGTCTCCGCTTCGACCAGATCGTCATGCTGACCTTTCAGGAACTCATATCGTTCCGCAAGATTTTTAAAATCCTCTATTGCATTGACATTGACCGAACCGAGTGCTTTAATTTCTGCCTTCAATTCCTGGATCCGCTTCTTCATCATAGACAGATCTGTCAGATTTTCATCTCGTATCTCAAGAGCCCTGTTGTAAGTAAGTTCATACTCTTCCCACATATAATTGATCTGTTTTTCAGATGCTTCCTCATAGCCGGTTTTCCGGCTGTCCAGACGGAAAACTTCCTTGTCCAGTTCTGCCATATGTTTCGACAATTCGTCCCTTTTTCCAAGGAAAGCCTTGTTCTTCTGATTCAGTTTCTCGCGTTTTTCACGCGATTCTTCAATCTGGGTTTTCAATTCCGTAAAGAGTTCTCCTGAATCATCGATGGTCTTTCGAATTTCTGCGATCTGCTTTTCTTTCTCTTCAATTTCACCGGAGTTCTCGCCCTTGCTTGCATCTAAGGATGCCAGTTCTTCCTCAAATTTCACAATTTCTTCACTGATACGATTCAGATTCTCCTCAATGAATGCATTCTTCTGATCCAGGGCTGCATAAGTCAGATGGATATTTTCATTTTTTTGTACGGCAGTGCTTTCTTCCGCTCGCTCTTTTTCCAACTGCATCTGCAGTTCATCGACTTTTGTTGAAAGCTCTTTTTCCAATTGCTCACTGGTTTCCAGTTCTACCTGAATAGATTCCTGGTTTTCTTCGATTTCATGCACGCGGTGTTCCAGTTCTTCCCGCTCTTTATGCATGCCTTCTGTATTTTCTCTGGTGTACTTCTGTTTCGCATCCACCTGATCCAGATTCATTTTTGCAGTATTCTGTTCGACATAATCCTTCTGCAGGTTTTGTTGTATTTCTTCTACTTTTGCATAAAGCTCCGCACGCTTCGAACGGGCAGCATCGACTTCCGCCTGTGCTCCCTTCATCTCGTTCTCAAGGAGCAGTACTGTTTTCTCAAACTCTTCGATTTCGCGCCTTCTGCTGAGCAGATTGCTGCTGTTCTTAAATGCCCCTCCACTCATAGCACCGCCCGGGTTCATAAGATCTCCTTCCAGAGTTACAATTCGCAAAGTCTGATGGTATTTCCTTGCAAGTGCAATTCCAGTATCAATATGGTCCACCACAAGCGTTCGCCCCAGAAGATGAGCTGCAAGTTTTTCAAACTTCGGCTCCACGCTGACCAGTGTGTCTGCTGTTCCGATCACACCTTTTTCTTTTAATACTTCCGGTTTCCCGATTCCCTGTCCGGGCCGGATAGCAGTCAGTGGGAGAAAGGTTGCACGTCCGAATTTATTTTTCTTCAGATAACCGATCATCTCTTTAGCAGTTTCTTCATCCGAAGTTACAATGTTCTGGATACTTCCGCCAAGAGCCGTCTCGACAGCGATTTCATATTTTTTATCTACTTTGATGATATCTGCAACAACTCCGACGAGCCCCGGAACACTGCTTTTTTTCTCCATAACTTTCCGGATGCTGTTTCCGTATCCATCATAGCGTTCGGTAATATTTTTCAGAGACTCAAGTCTGGACTGTTCCCTGTGAAATGCAGTCTGCCCAATCCGGAGTTTTTCATTCTTATCCGCAATTTCCTTCTGCATTCTCTCAATATCAGCTTCATAAGCTTTCACTTTATTCACAGAATCTACGATTTTTTGGGAAATGCGTCTCAGTTCATCCTCATAGATCTTACGCTCGTCACGATGCCGCTGGGCATCACTCTCAGCTTCTACCAGTCGTTTATAAAGCTGCGCTCTCTGCACCTTGATCTGTTCCAGCATCGTATCATAATGCTGGAGTTTCGCTTTCGTAGAAGCTCGGCCGTTCAGTACTTCCATGATTTCATTCTGATGGTGTTCAATCTTCGCGGTGATCTGTGCAATCTGGGACTGAACTGAAACAAGTACAGTCTTAGCCTGTTCCTGCCTTGCCTCTTCCGAAGACAGCTTCTCTGCGATTTCTTTATGTTCTTTTTCCAGTGTCTTTTTCTGTTTTATACGTTCTTCCAGTTCGAGATCAATCGTTCTGGCCCGCTTCTCATAATGTTCATCATTCATGCGGGCACTCTTGATCTGCTCCTTAAGGAGCTCGATCTGGCCTTCCAGCTGCTGCTTCAAGAGTGTCGTCTCATTCAACTGACTCTTTGCCTTCTCAATAGACGCATCGATCTCATCTACCTGATTCTCAATGAGCTCGTATTCGTTCTTCATATCCTCATACTGCTGATTTGCCTCATCAAGCTCATTCTTTGCAATTGTAAGCTTCTGGTCCACATCTTTCATCTGCTCTTTCAGACGCATCGTTTCCATAAGAAACATATTGATGTCGTACCGCTTCAGTTCTTCTTTCTTCTTCAAGTAAATCTTCGCTGTCTCTGCCTGTTTCTGCAAAGGCCCGAACTGTTTCTCCAGCTCTCCGAGAATATCATTGACACGAACCAGATTCTGCTGCTCTTCTTCCAGCTTTTTCAGAGACATATTTTTCCGTCGTTTAAACTTTACGATACCAGCCGCTTCATCAAAGAGTTCTCTTCGTTCTTCCGGTTTACCGTTCAGAATCTTATCAATCTGTCCCTGCCCAATGATCGAATATCCTTCTTTACCGATACCCGTATCGTAGAACATCTCATTAATATCCTTAAGACGGCAGGCGCTTCCATTGATCAGATACTCGCTTTCCCCTGAACGATACAGTTTTCTCGTAACCTTGACCTCTTCAAAGTCCACCGGCAGTTTATGATCCGAATTATCCAGTGTAATGGCAACCGACGCATAGCTGAGCGGTTTCCTGTTCTCTGTCCCCGAAAAAATAACGTCCTGCATACTTCCTCCGCGAAGCTGCTTAATTCTTTGTTCTCCAAGAACCCACCGAACGGCATCCGATACATTGCTCTTTCCGCTCCCGTTTGGACCCACGATTCCAGTAATACCGTTATGAAACTCAAATACAATCTTATTCGCAAACGATTTGAATCCCTGTATCTCTATACTTTTTAAATACATGCTTCACCTGCTAAGCCTTTCTGTTTTTCAGTTTCAAAATCGCCTGATAAGCAGCCTCCTGTTCCGCAGCCTTCTTGGTGCGGCCGATTCCCTGTCCGTAAGTCGTATCCCCGATCCGGACCTCCACCTGGAAGGATTTATTGTGATCCGGTCCCACTTCACCGACAAGCTCGTAACAGATTCTCTTCTCTGAATTTCCCTGGACAAGTTCCTGCAAGATAGTCTTGCTATCATAAAAGAGTCTTTTTCCTTCCAGATCATTTAAAACATGGTTCAAAATGAACTCTTTTGCATTAGCAAAACCACCATCCAGATATATAGCGCCGATCAAGGCCTCCAGCGCATCCGAAGTGATTGAATCCCTCTTCCTTCCCCCGGTTGCATCTTCTCCCTTTCCCAACAGAAGGAAATCTCCCAGATCCAGATCACGCGCACAGAAAGCAAGCGCCTTTTCACATACCATACTGGCACGAAGCTTCGTCAGCTCCCCTTCCGGCATCTTTGGATTTTCGAAAAATAAATATTCACTTGAGACCAGTTCCAGTACTGCATCCCCCAGGAATTCCAGCCTTTCATTGCAGTCTGTCTTTTTCAGGCGTTTTTCGTTCACATAAGAGCTGTGCGTCATCGCATGTTTCAGAAGACCTTCATCCGAAAAACTGTAACTGATTTTTTTCTCCAATTCTTTTAAATTTCTGCTCATATTATCCTCTTCTAAAAGAAAAAGCCCTATTACGGGCTTTTCCTTTATTATGCCTAATTAATTGCGTTCTTAATCTGCTCAACTGCGTCACCGACAGTTGCAATCTTCTCCGCATCTTCGTTATCAATTTCAATATCAAAAGTATCTTCAATTCCCATAATAATCTGGAAAATATCCAAGGAATCTGCTCCCAGATCGTCCACAAATGTTGTGTCCGGAGTAATTGTATCCGGGTTGCATCCTAATACATCGGCGATAATTTCTTTTAATTTCTCAAATTCCATAACTGTTGCCCTTTCTTTCCTTACATATTAGCCGGTTCTTCACCAGCCTGAATACATTCTTTGATTTTTTCATTGATACGCTGTTCCTTAAATGTCACGCACTGTAAAATAGAATTGCAGACTTCTTTAGAAGTGGAACTTCCATGCGTCTTCACAACCAGTCCGTTAAGACCAAGCAGCGGAGCGCCTCCATATTCACTGGCATCAAAATCCTTCATCGTGGATTTCAGCGCCGGCTTCACCAGAAGTGCGCCAATTTTGCTGCGGAGGCTCGTCATCATTCCTTTCTTCATCTTACTGATCAGAACAGAACCGACTCCTTCGTACAGTTTCAGAATAACATTGCCGACGAACGCTTCACAGACGATCACATCGGCCTGACCATGTGGAATCTCTCTCGCTTCAATACTTCCCGTGAAATTGATATCCCTGCATTCTTTCAAAAGCGGAAATGTCTCCTTCACCAACGCATTCCCTTTTTCTTCTTCCGCACCGATATTCACGATTCCAACCTTTGGATTCTTGACACCCATCACGTGTTTCATGTAAATGGAACCCATTTTTGCGAACTGTACCAGATGCGATGGTCTTGCATCCACATTCGCTCCACAGTCGATCAGAAGAGCAAATCCCTTCTCCGTTGGAATCAGCGGTGCAAGGGGCGGCCTTTCGACTCCCTTGATGCGTCCTACCAGAAGCTGCCCTCCGGCCAGCACTGCTCCGGAGCTTCCTGCCGAAACAAACGCGTCTGCTTTCTTCTCCTTCACAAGTTTCAGCCCGACCACTATGGATGAGTCTTTCTTCCTTCGGATCGCCATGACCGGCGGTTCCGCGGTCTCAATCACCTCTGTCGTGTTCACAATGGTGATCTGTTCTTTGTTGTAAGTATATCCGGCAAGTTCGTCTGCTATGACTTCTTCTTTTCCTGTCAGAATTACCTGAATATCGTCGCGCTTCTGCACAGCTTCGACTGCACCTTTTATGATCTCCTTCGGTGCGTTATCTCCACCCATCGCATCCACTGCGATCTTTGTCATTTCCTTCATACTGTTACCTCCTGACATATCTGGACCGGTACAAAGCCCGATCTTGATATGCTTTACAACTAAAAACTATAATACTAAACATTGTTCTAAAAATCAATAGAATTGTGAAAGGATATCCGGGTCTCATGACCGTTTTTATGGATACGCAATCCCCATTCTGGTCCCCAGCGTGACTACTGCCGCATTCGGCGAATACGTTCCGAACAGATTTGCGACTGCCTGGGCATCATTTGTAATGAAGACCGTCACTTGTCTTTCGCAAATTTCAGAAAGTTCATTTTCCAGATATTCCCCGTAAAATTCCGCCAGAAGTCTGAGACTTTTGTAGTACCCTCTGTCTGCAATCTTCCCATCAAGAAGATTATTAGCCATGCAGATACTGACCTCGCAGCTTTCGGAATCCTCCCCGAATGCTTTCATTGTATCGCAGACCGTATCTACGATTACTTTATGAATACATTCGGCAGTTCCGATCGTATCCGGCATACTGCTGAAATCCTCATGCAGCCGGTTCGAGAGTTCTGCCAGTTCATAATCCTCTCCCTTACGGATCGCTCTGCCGCGCTTGATCGCTGTATTTCCAAAATCAAAGACATACACCGTCTCTCCGGTAATCCCCTGCGCCTTCGCACATCCCATCAGAGAAATCGTCTTGACTGTCTCATTGCAACAAAAACGTATCGTCGGAAACTGCCATTTTGTTTTCTGAAATTCAGATAAATATTTCAGATATTCCATGACTTTATGCTCCAGAAATGCTCCGGTTTCTCCTGCGGCAACTCTCCCGACAAAAAAGACATGCGTACAGGATTTCCAGAAGCGCCAGTCAGCTTCCGTAAGTTCATTCTTCTTTCGGCCTTCTGTTCCTTCTTTTAAGGAAAAGATCATGCAAGCGAGACCCAGGCTGAGACGATCCAAAATTCTTTCCGCTTTCTTCCGGTTCTCATCGGATTCTACGAGCTGTTCATTCAGAAAACTTGCAATATTATGATCTTCCACATCATGAAAAGCAGGAAATTCGCTGCTCACTTCGTCAGCCAGATGACGATAGGCATAGATATCACTTCCTTTAATACCATCCAATGCCCGGAGCGATGGCAAATCACTCTTATTATAATCACGATCAAAACTTACAATATAATCATTCAGCGAAAGGTAGGACTGTGATCCATCCGGGAGATATTTAAAACATTTGTTGTTCATAGCTTCTCCTTCCGTTTTCATTCTCATCAATCATTCCACCGATAAATTTGTTTCCATCTTATCATAACAGACCATTTTATTCAAGAAACAGCACATGTTCTTAACGATTTATCCGCTTCACTTTAACATCTTCATCCATGATCTTGCCCCGCTCCCATAGTTCCCTCTCTATGATGGGTTCATGTTCATTCGAAAAATAATAACTTTGATACAGTACCGACGGATCCGGTCGCTGATGGCTCTGCTTTCATCCTGTGCGATCGCTCGGAGGATACAAAGAAACAGTTCATTCCTTTCCGTCTCGCTTGATTTGACCACCTTTTACCCGATTGGTTACGGCAGATGTTGTCATCTCTGCAATACGCGACATACTCAAACTTATTGATTGTTCGCCCCTTTGCTCCATTTCCATTACAGAAACTTCTTCACTACTATGGGCTCGGCTGACTTCTCACAGTTCGTTGTTACTAGGCTAATGGAACCTCTGTGAGACCTCCACGCTTAAGGTGCACGCTCTTTCTCTCCATATATCCGCCACATTTACTCTGCTACTACAAAAGTGATAGTTATTAGACTTCGTTGCTTTTAGCCAACTTATCTCTCATAACCTAGCCTTATATGTGATTTCTGTCCGTCGGACCAGAGGTTTGCTTACAACTTCCTTCAGATTCCATCTCACGATGGACACCCTTGCTGTTCAGCTATACACTTCCCACTATCTGGGCGTGTTCGGGACTTTCACCCGTTAGAGCGCGCCCATGGCGCGCAAACTAAAAAGAGAAGGTATATTTCAACCTTCTCATACCATTCCATCCTCAGCTTCATGTTTTTGAATATATTTACTATAATCAATCTCATTCTTTAATGCTGTATATTTATCATATATAAGCGAAAATATACTTTCTTCTTTATTACAGATTTTTTTTAAATCCTCTTTATCAAGCACTACAATGTATTTATTTTCACTAAGTGCTATTTTCTTAATCAAGCCTAATGAATCATTCCATTTACTCCTACCAGTTACACCATCCCAAGAAATCATTACCCCAAAACAAGTATGTGTAACCGACATAAGAGAACTAAACTTTCCAACATAGGTAACACTTACCGCTCCATTGTAATTCTTACATTCACAAAGAAAGGATTCTCCAAAACAGGGAAAAGCACCATTTATTCCAGCAAGTCTTGCCGATTCAGTCCATCTGATAAGCAAATCTATTTCATTTGTACTTGTTCTGCAATTTTTAAATACATCAAACAAATTACCAACACTATGCTGAAAAAGCAATGACGATAATTCTTCCAACAACTTTCCCTTTTGTCGTGTAGATAATCCACCAATATCAATTGAATCGTATAACTCGTTATACTTTGTGATATTCTCATCACTCATCATTAATAACGACGATTTACGTCTGCTTGACTCTTTCACCAAGTCAGCTATTGTGTACCCTGACTGGTGTAATAGTTTTTCCACCTCGCAAAAATTCTTATCTTCTGGATTCAACTATAATACCTTATAAATAATAATTGCATGTTGGAGCGGATTATCAATCTCAGTATCGCAATGTACACAATTGACGAACTCTGGTATTTCTAACGCCGTTTTATAAATGTTCCCCGTAAATCTTTGACATATCGGACAATAAATATTTAGATACTGCTCAACTATATTATTATCAACACATGTTTCCAGAATATCATAGATAACTTTCAAATCCATTCCAAGTTCTCTATGAATCGCATCTGGATAAATCCAATCATTAGAATGGTACTGCTTCATAAATTCTAAGAATGCATCTAAATCAATATTAAATTGTTTCCCCTTTAACAAAGGAGCCACTGTTTGAAAGATATTCGATTGCATCATTCATTCGCCCCATTCCTAAATCTTTACAACTTCCTGTTATGTGCTGTAATAATGTATATTTACCATTAAAAAAATCAAATGTTAATTTCACAATATAGCTTTGTGTTTCAACTGGCTTAACCCATTTTACATAAATATATGGATAACTTGCTGTTGCTTCTTTTTCATTCAAATATTGTAATAAAATCTGTTTTACTTCGTCTGCTTCATTAAACAACTCTTCATTTTCATCAATCAACTCTCTTAGTTCACCAATAAATGGTAAGACATAATCAGCACTTTCTGAAGCAGTTAATTCTGCTGAACCACCATCCTTCAGTTCCATCATCTGCTTATACATTCTGACATCAGTATTCTGATTGTCATTTATTATCTTAATTGTGTCAGTATGCTCACAGCAAAACAATTCCACATTGATAGTTGTTTTTATCCAGTCTATGCAAGCTGTAACAATCTTAGAATATGCTTCTCTATCAATCTGCTCACCAAAGCTATATCTTAAAGAATCATATCTGATTTCTAAAATTCCTATCGTTGGATTAATAACAATCACAATAGGATATCTGTAACCTATCTGCTCATATGTCTCTGGCTGAACATATGCCTTTTGCAAAACAAACTTGATAAAGAAATTATCGCCGTCTTTAAGTGCCATTGGTTTAGCCTCTTTCAGCGACTTATCTATTACGAAGTCTGTTTCAAAATTTTCTTTATCAAAGAATGTAATACCCTTTTCCGATAATATATCGTCAATTGTTTTTCCATTCTCCAATTCGAAGAAAAACGGAACTGAGTACTTATATAATTTCTTAAATTCTAATTCCTCATAAAAATCTATAAATGAATTTGCCGTAGTTGTCTTTGAGATTATACCCTTATAGTCTCTTTTTGACTCAAAAAACATAGTATCTATTTTATCATCTATTTTAACCTGTTCTTCAAATGTAATTCGATGTTCTGCTTCTAATTTTTTACAAACGAATAGCTGAAAATTATTGGAACCACATAACATGGTGTTTTTATAAAATTCTAAAAATGTTTGTTCATCCATAGGTGAACGCATAATATCACCAGCTTTCCTTAGATATACATAATTTATTGTACTATAATCTTTCTCATTTTTCCACTTCTTTCTTGACTTATTTCATTAAAAGTGATATAAGAATTGGACTTTTATTATACATTTCTTGTAAAAATCATACCGAGCTATTTCTCAAAAATGTTTAGTAGCGCACTTTTTCAACCAAGAAATGGCTTATTCACATGACTTGTAGGAGTATCTAGTAATATTACCATGATATATAAACAGACCTCACCAGACATTTCTATCTAGTGAGGTCAACTATCATATTACCGTTTCCACAAGCATCAATTTAACTTATATTTTACATCGTTTGGCGTACGATTGGCGTATGGCGTAAATTCTAACACCCTACAACTCTAGTAAAATCAAGGAATTATTTATCCAAGCTCTTCATCGTCGGGAATACCCAAGAAGAAGAGGTATTGTTCCCTATTATGAAGTATTACCACGTATTTGCTAACTCTCTGCAACGTATTATCATGTATTATTCAGTACCATGCAAGCAAAATTCGTAGTAATCAAGTAGTAAATCAATGTTTTTGTAGTTGTAATTCACACATTCAATTTTAAGGACTCTTCCCTAAAATATATCAAGATTGTGTGATAAATTTTCAATAGCTTCTTTTTTCTTTGCGTCTGTGACCTCCGCATAAATATCCATCGTTGTTTCGATGTTAGCGTGTCCCATGACAGCCTGAATGACTTTTATGTTTGTTTCCTTTTCGCAGAACCTCGTACAAAAGGTATGCCGTAAATGGTGGCAGGAAAAATGTGGGATAATAACAGGCTGCCGTCTCTCCTTTTTGGCATTGACTACTTCCTCAGCATTATAGTTCTCCAAGATCCTCTTAATCGTCCGATTAACAGTCTGTGGATTATGAATATTACCGAAGCGGTTACAAAAAATGAAGCCTGTCATACCATCAATCACGGTACTGTTGAAACCATTTTCTTTCTGCACCTCATATTCCTCTTTGAATGCATTGTAAACCGCATCCATCATCGGAACAGTCCGGATACCCGCTTCTGTCTTTGGAAGTGACACCGCAAATTCTGACTTGCGTGTTTTACTGCCCTCTCTGGCATAATAGGTCACGCTATGATTGATATTGATAAGACGGTTTTCAAAGTCCAAATCTTCCCACCTTAAACCAATCACTTCTCCAATTCTGCATCCGGTTCCCAATAAAACTGTGAATAATGGATGCCAATGATAAAAGATTGGATTGTTTGCGGTATAATTCATAAAAGCCCTCTGCTGCTCTACCGTCAAAGCGTGTCTAATGCCTTTGTTCTTCCCTGCTTTTCTTTTGATTTCTGCCATGACACCATCAGAAGGATTTGTGCGGATTATTCCGTCACGCACTGCCAACTGAAATGTAGGGTGAAGCACCGTATGAATCGTATCGACTGTATTTGCCTGCAAGTCTTTCTCATTTAACAGATAGTAATAAAAATACATTACATCGGAATACTTTATCTCTCCGATTTTTCTCTGTCCAAATCCGTCCCTTACAAAATGGTCATACATATAATTGTAATTGGAACGTGTTGTCTTGCGTAAGTCATACTTCGTTGACATATACCTGTCAAATACAAAATTCAAAGTCGCACTACCAGCTACATAAACATCTAATCCATCAAGCTGATTTTTTATCAAATCTGCTTCTTTTTGTCTTAGTGTCTGCAAATCTTTGGCATATACAAATCTGCGTTTCTTGAACGGATCAGTGTAAGTATATACATATGTATTATCCGTTCTCTGGGATTCCCCCTTCCGTAATGCTCTGCCTTTGTTGTCTTTTCTTGCTTTTGCCATCTCTACTCCTTTCTTCAAGGAAAGAGATTTTGCACCTCTGCATCCGGTGTCCTAAGTAATAAATCAACACCTGTATGCAATAATTGAGTTATGGTCATTCCGTGACTGTCCGCATATTCCTTTAGCTTTTGCAGCTCGCTATCTGTTACCCTTACACTTAATGTATTCAGCTTTGGGGCATCAGATTTTGGTCTACCCATTTTAGCCATCCGTATGCACCTCCAATCACTTCTATATACCATTATACTTTTCGTATACGAAAAGTCAAGTGTTTTCTACTGCAAAATCTCTTGAATAAAAATCATCACACATACATTCTAAAAGTTTCCAAATATTCCTCAAAAATATCGCAGTTTACAAGCACCAGCTTGTCTACCTTATAGATTGCCTTTGCATCCTTTGCCATCTGCTCAAACTTGCTCTGGCACATACTATACATTTCTGCTCCCTCTTTGTAGCGAACAAACCTCTTTCCATTTTTCATTCGCTCCACAACTATCACCTCTTTCCTAATAAAATAGGCAGCACTTTATCTGCCCATGACAAACAGGAACCCATGCTCCTATCTCTCATCAGCAGATAATAAAAAATCCATACAGGTGACAGGTCATTACTCTGCCCACATCGGTATCGCACCGTCATCCAAATTGACCGGATTTCTCCGGAAGTATCATTATCAAAAATATGTATCTTTGCCCCGTGCAACTGCTGCACATTTTGCCAGACATCTCTCGCTACTTACCTTAACTTCAATACCAGATTTCAGTATTCCTTCGTATGAACCTTCTCTATAAAAGAAAGCAGGTATCTCTTGGCGTGTCCGCATAGTGGCTCCACATATTCCACACGTCCTGTACGCATTCATATATGAAATTGTCAAGGTACATTCACAGGCTCCTGCCTGCATTTTGGATAAAATCAACTCTGGACTTATCAGCCCAAAAAGCACATAAGCACACTTCCGTCTGCTATGAACGGTGTTGTAAAAATTATGTGCTTTAGCGGAATGACAAGATTAGAGTTCCAGCTTATCCGGTCCATACTTGCAGATAACCTGAAATAAAACTTTCTTATGTATCCCCTCTGCCAGTTCATACATTTCCTGTAAAACTTTCAGTTCAAGAGGAGTCAGTGTATTCATATACGGCTTATAATTCTCTCCCACAAAAATTCCACCATCGCCTCCCTGTTTTGTATAGATTGGAAAACCAAGAGATAAAGCCTGAATATCATTTTGTATTGTGCGAACCGTAACATTAAATTCGTCTGCCAGTTCTTTCGCCGTAATGCGACGTCTGACAAGCAGAATATTTATTATTTCAGCTCTGCGATCTGCCGTATTCATGCTTTACCTCCTTTCTGTAAATTCTCCAATCTCATTGTAAAAAACGAACCGGAAAAAACCTTTCATATTAAAATAGGCTTTTTTCCGCAACCGCTTTTGATACAATCAACTCAACTTATCCCAAAATAAGTACTCTTTTCTCTCCTGCCTTCTCTTATTGACTTTGCAGCTTCTGGTTGCTAAAATCTTTTATGGATAAAATCACAAATTCATAAAAAGACACACAAACTGCTATGGAGCTTCACGGGCATCTGATGCCTGCTGTGAACCGTGGCAGTTTTTTTATTCCCTATGCCGTTCTCCGAAGCCGGACAGCCGGACGCTGTCCATAAATGGGCGGTAAC
>JALFNN010000045.1 GCA_022774325.1 bacterium
TCATAGAGGTACATACCTTCTCCATGATCCAGAACGACCGGGAAACGATTATAGGTCTTCAAAAGTCCCTGTTCTGTATCCTGTATATATTGATTCTCCATATATTCTCCTTCTTTCCTTCCCACCGGATCGTTGAATTAATCCGGATCGTTGTCTTTTAAGATTGCCGTTCCGATACCTTTCTTGGTAAAAATCTCAAGAAGCAGACAGTGCGGAATCCTTCCGTCCAGAATATGCACCCTGGAAACTCCATTTTCAATAGCACCGATGCAGTTCTGAAGCTTTGGGATCATACCACCCGTGATGCCGCCGCTCTCGATCAGTTCCCGCGCCTCATCCACAGTCAGATGCGAAACGAGCGATGTCTTATCCTCGAAATCCCGGTAAACTCCGTCGATATCAGAGAGGAATGCCAGCTTTTCCGCATGAACCGCCTTCGCGATCGCATAGGCCGCATCATCTGCATTGATGTTGTATGTATTATAGTCATCATCCAGTCCGATCGGGCAGACGATCGGAAGAAAATCCTTCTCCAGAAGATCAAAGAGAATGTCTGCATTGACGGATTTGATATCACCTACAAACCCGATATCTTCACCGTTGGAATATTTCTTCTCCACCTTCAGAAGCGCCCCGTCTTTTCCGCTGATTCCGATTGCACGAACGCCCAGTTCCTCTACCATTCGCACCAGATTCTTATTCACTTTATTCAGGACCATCTCCGCAACTTCCATGGTATCTTCATCCGTCACGCGGAGTCCGTTGATAAATTTCGGTTCCATGCCGACCTTTCCGACCCAGCGGCTGATCTCTTTTCCTCCGCCGTGTACAATGATCGGTTTGAATCCGGTCAGTTTCAGCAGAGTAACGTCTTTGATCACGTTCTGCTGCAATTCTTCATCAATCATGGCACTGCCACCATATTTTACAACAATAATTTTACGGTTAAAACGCTGGATATATGGCAGCGCCTCGATCAGCACCTCTGCCTTGTCCAGATATTTCTGCATATTCTGGTTCATGACTCATTCCTCCGTTTGAACTGTTCCGTCTTTAGCTTCTGTAATCTGCGTTGATTTTGATGTAATCATAAGTCAGATCGCATCCCCAGGCAGTCGCACTTTCATTTCCCATCTTAATATCGGCAATTGCCTTCACTTCCGGCTGGGAGAGGATCTCGGTTGCTTTCTCCTCACTGTAATCCACTGCGGTTCCGTCTTCAATGATCTGAATTCTTCCCGCCTGGCTTTCAAAGAACAGATCCACTTTTTCCGGATCGAACTGTGCTCCCGAATATCCCATTGCACACAGAATACGTCCCCAGTTCGCGTCGTGTCCGGCGATTGCGGTCTTCGTCAGATTGGAGCAGACAATGGATTTTGCAAGTATTTTTGCAGTTTCCTTCGTGTCAGCGCCTACTACCTGAACTTCAAACAATGCGGTTGCGCCTTCTCCGTCTCCGGCCATTTTCTTTGCAAGGTATTCATTGATCGTGTGAAGCGCCTCGTAAAATACCGGATAGTCCGGAGAATCCACCGTGATTTCTTCATTTTCAGCCAATCCGTTTGCCAGAAGAACCACCGTATCATTTGTGGAAGTATCCCCGTCAACGGAAATCATATTATAAGTATCATTTACATCATCACTGAGTGCCTTCTGCAGTGCTTCCTTGGTGATCACCGCATCGGTCGTGATAAAGCTGAGCATGGTGCACATATTCGGGTGGATCATGCCGGAGCCCTTTGCCATACCGCCGATCGTGACCGTCTTGCCGCCCACTTCAATTTCCACTGCAATCTGTTTCTCGCAGGTGTCGGTGGTCATGATCGCTTTGGCAGCCTCTGTGCCATTTTCCAGAGACGTATTTTTCTTTTGTGCCAGCGCTTTCACGCCTGCTTTGATGCGGTCTATCGGAAGCTGTTTTCCGATCACACCGGTCGAACCGATCAAGACGCCATCTGCGCTGATTCCCAGTGCTTCTGCAGCCGCATCTGCGGTTTCCTTGCAATATCCGAACCCTTCTGCGCCGGTACATGCATTGGCGATTCCAGAATTTATGATCACGGCCTGTGCCTTCTGCCCACCTGCCACGATCTGCTGATCCCATTTCACGCAAGCTGCTTTCACCACATTCGTGGTAAATGTTCCTGCGCATACACATGGAACCTGACTGTAGATCATCGCCATATCGGTACGATCCTGATATTTAATCTTTGCTGCGGTTGCTGCTGCCTCAAATCCTTTTGCTGCGGTAACTCCGCCGGTAATTATCTTCATAATTTATTCCTCCACACTACTTATCTTCAATAAATGCCGTAATATTCTTTTCATTCAAAGTAAAATCATAATAATTCAGATCTTCTCTCTTCGTCCACCCGATCGTATTCCAGAATGCATTTCCGATATCGTTCTTCGTAAATGCGATCAGGGAAACTTTATTGATCTGTTCTTTTTTCAGCGCTTCCATGGCAAAGATTACCATGCTTTTGCCGATGCCATGCCTTCGGTACTCCGGATCCACGCAGACATGATAGAAACATCCGCGCCGTCCGTCGTGACCGCACAGGATTCCGCCTACGATTTTTCCGTCCTTCTCGGCAACCACGCTGGTCGTAGGATTTCTTCGAAGGAAACGCTCGATTCCTTCGCGGGAATCGTCAATGCTCCGGATCCCGAATCCTTTGATCTTCATCCATAATGCGTAGACCTGGTCATAATCTTCTATCGTCATCTCTCGAATTGTCATATGTAACTCCTTTACGGGAACATCGGTACCAGATTCAATCCCTCATCTTCCGGAAGTCCGAACACAAGATTCATATTCTGTACTGCCTGTCCCGCTGCTCCTTTCACCAGATTATCAATGGCTCCCATCATGATGATCCGGTTCGTTCTCGGATCGATCTTAAATCCGATGTCCACGTAGTTGCTTCCCTCCACCCATTTGGTCTCCGGGCACACATCCTTATCAAGGACACGGATAAATTTCTCACTGCCGTAATATTTATCATAGATGGCCTTCACTTCTTCATAGGAAACTTCTCTTGTAAGCTTTGCGTATTCCGTCGCCAGAATTCCGCGGTTCATCGGTACGAGATGCGGCGTAAAATTCAGAACAACTTCCTTATTACATGCATATCCAAGCTGCTCTTCGATCTCAGGCGTATGTCGATGGGACGCAACGCCATAGGCCTTCATGTTCTCATTGACTTCACAGAAGAGATTCGGAACCTTTGCCCCTCTTCCCGCTCCGGAAGTTCCGGATTTCGCGTCGATGATCAGTGTATCCATATCGATCAGCCCTTCTTTGGCAAGCGGATACGCCGTCAGGATCGAACAGGTCGTATAACATCCCGGATTTGCCACCAGTCTCGCTTTCTTAATATCCTCACGATTGATCTCACACAATCCATATACCGCTTCTTCAATAAACTGAGGACTCTTATGCTCGATTCCGTACCATTTTTCGTATACCTTCACATCTTTAATACGGAAGTCCGCGCTCAGGTCAATAATCTTTACCTTGGATAAGATATCTTCATTTACCAGAGATGCGCAAAGTCCCTGCGGTGTTGCGGTAAAGATTACATCCACCTGCTCTGCCAGTTCTTCCATATTATCATCCATGCAGACCGCATCGACGATCTGGAACATGTTCTGGTAAATGGATGCATACTTTTTATCAATATAGCTTCTGGAGCCAAACCACTTGATCTCCACATCTTTATGTCCTGTCAAAATTCTGACCAGTTCTCCTCCGGCATAGCCGGTCGAACCGATAATTCCTGCTCTAATCATGTTATCCTTCCTTTCATCATGCCCTTGCGGCACCTTGAAATCCCCGGCCTTTCCGGGCATAAGTCATAACCACTATAAACCATTTGTTTTTCAAAGTAAAGTATTCTCTAATAAAAATCCATAGAGTATCTTCCAAAATGCGCTTCTTATCCTCTCTTAATTTTAAGCCAAGAAAATAGTACTTGCATAATTATACATAATTTGTGCATATTATGCAAGTACTTTTATCATAAATCTTTGGATCATCTAACAGCGCACCTGACCGTTCCCGAAAATCACGTATTTTGTTGTTGTCAGTGCTTCCAGCCCCATCGGCCCTCTGGCATGCAGCTTCTGCGTACTGATTCCGATTTCCGCTCCAAAACCAAATTCATTTCCATCCGTAAATCTGGTAGACGCATTGACATAGACAGCCGCTGCATCGACTCTTTCCTGGAAATACAAAGCATGCTCATAGCTGCGGGTAATGATCGATTCGGAATGTCCGGTATTATACCGATTAATATGTTCTACGGCTTCTTCAATCGAATTTACCATTTTCACCGAAATAACGGAATCCAGATACTCCCGTCCCCAGTCATCTTCGGATGCTGTCTTCACCTGCTTTTCAAGAGCACAGACCCTTTTATCCCCGCGGATCTCCACTCCCTTTTCCCACAATCTTCTGCAAATGACCGGCACTGCTTCCCCGGCAATCTTTTCATGGATAACCAGCGACTCGCAGGCATTGCACACTCCAAGTCTCTGCGTTTTGGCATTCACGATGATATCCGCTGCCATTTGTATATCTGCATATTCATCCACGTAAATATGGCAGTTTCCTGTTCCGGTCTCGATGACCGGTACCGTACTGTTTTCCACCACCGAAGCGATGAGTCCCGCGCCGCCTCTTGGAATAAGAACATCCAGATACTGATTCAGACGCATCATCTCACGCACCGTTTCTCTGCTCGTATCTTCTACCAGAAGAAGGGCATCTTCCGGAATCCCCGCGTCATGAAGCCCTCCTCTTAAACAGGACGCAATGGCGCTGCTTGACCTGTACGCATCACTTCCTCCACGTAAAATCACAACATTTCCCGTCTTCAGGCAAAGCCCGAAAGCATCTGCGGTCACATTCGGTCTGGCCTCGTAAATAATTCCCACAACGCCGATCGGTACACGTCTTTTCCCGATCTGAAGTCCGTTTGGCCTGACTGACATAGAAATCATTTCCCCCAAATGATCCGGAAGTGCCGCAATCTGCCTGAGTCCTTCCGCCATTTGCCGTATCCGCTCCTCATTCAGCATCAGCCGGTCGATCAGCGGTTCCGGAAGATTCCTGCTTCTGGCATCCAGAATATCTTTCTTATTTTCTTCTATTATAAATGCCGCTTTGCCTTCCAGCTCATCTGCCGCCGCCAGAAGTCCTTTATTTCTCTCATTTGTCCCAAGAAACTGAACCACTTTCTTCGCTTCCTGCGCCCTTTTTCCCAACTGTTCCATATATTCCATATCACATCTTCCTCCTGCGCTTCATCTGTCTTCTATATCCTTCCCGCTCCGGTGCCAGCTCGTTCTCTCCGTCATATCTTCTATCCTTTGATAAAAAAAGAGTACCTACTTTCTTTCCTGCCATCACATCATTGATAGCGTAAATATTGTCACCGTTAGCGATTACCATATCCGCCCCGGCTTCCGTTGCAATCTTCGCCGCTTCGATTTTTGTCGCCATTCCTCCGGTACCAAGATCACTTCCGGCACCTTTCCCCATCTTTTCCAGTGCGGCATCAATTTTGTTCACCGTATGCACGAATCTGGCGTTCGGGTTCTTCCTTGGATCATCCGTATAAAGTCCCTCGATATCAGACATCATAATCAGAAGATCCGCATTCACCAGCGCCGCCACATCTGCCGACATCGTATCATTATCCCCGAAATTCCCGTAACTGTCTTCATCCACCGAAATCGCATCATTTGCATTGACAATCGGAATCACATTCATAGCAAGCAATCTTTCAAATGTCTGTTTTGCATGATTTCTGCAGGTCACATTATATACAGATTCCTTTGTAAGCAGCACCTGGGCCGTCAACTGACTGTATTCCGCGAAAAGCTTTTCATATATCATCATCAGTCTTCCCTGCCCGACAGCTGCACAGGCCTGCTTGACATCTCCCTGCGGTTTTTCCGTAATCCCCAGAACGTTCCTTCCAATCCCGACTGCTCCGGATGAAACAACGATCACTTCCTTCCCGCGGTTTCTCATATTGATCAGAATCCTGACAAACTTCTCCAGCTTTTCCAGATTGATCTGTCCCGTCTTCTCGTATGTCACTGTAGAAGTCCCAACTTTAATCACAATTCTCTTTTTATCTTTTAATTCCTGTCTCAGTTCCATTTCGTTCTCCTAATCCTGCCATAATAACTCATGTAAAAATAATAAAAAAAGTACAAAAAAATCAGGGGAAAACGCATATAGTTATACCTTTTCTCCTGACACTCTTTTTCCTTACGGCAAAATAAGTCAAACTCATCCCTCTAAGGGAATCTCTCTGATTGAGAAGCACAACAACAACGCCATCCCGTCCATGTTCAATTAATATACGTATCCCCCTAAGGGATACGGCTGACACGGTCGGAAGGTAATGATGAGAGTATGATTGTAATTCATTTTATGCATATAATCCATGATCCTTACTCCTCCATTACTCGTTTGCAATACACTGCTTCTTTTCATTCTATTCTATCGTTCACGCGGAAAATGTCAAGCTTTTTTTAAAATTGCCTCATATTTTCTATCATTTTCATTTTCACACAGGTCTTTCACATGCGGTTCTCTGATTTCAAAAATGCATATAAACTTGTTTTTATACATTTTCATGCATAAAAACACACATTTTTTCAAGATTTTGCATTTTTTTCTTGCATAAATATAAAACATAGTGTATAGTGTGTTTTGTACTTGATCGACGAACTTATTATCAGGAGGAATATAGAATGAAAGAGAAAGTTGTTTTAGCATATTCAGGTGGTCTTGATACAACCACACTTATCCCATGGTTAAAAGAGACCTTTGATTACGAAGTAATCTGCTGCTGCATCAACTGCGGACAGGGCGAAGAACTGGACGGACTGGATGAAAGGGCAAAACTTGCCGGAGCTTCCAAATTATATATTGAAGATATCACCGATGATTTCTGCGAAAACTACATCATGCCATGTGTACAGGCAGGTGCCGTTTATGAAAATAAATATTTACTCGGAACCGCTATGGCTCGTCCGGGAATTGCCGCAAAACTGGTTGAGATTGCGAGAAAAGAGAACGCTTCCGCAATCTGCCACGGTGCTACCGGTAAAGGAAACGACCAGATCCGTTTCGAGCTTGGAATCAAGGCACTCGCTCCGGATCTGAAGATCATCGCTCCATGGCGTATGACCGATGTATGGACCATGCAGTCCCGTGAAGATGAGATCGCGTACTGCAGAGCACACGGCATTGATCTTCCGTTTGACGCAAGCCACAGCTACAGCCGTGACCGTAACTTATGGCACTTAAGCCACGAAGGTCTGGAACTGGAGAATCCAGCCAATGAACCGAACTACGATCATCTTCTGGTTCTCGGCGTTACACCGGAAAAGGCCCCGGACGAAGGTGAGTATGTCACTATGAAATTCGAAAAAGGTGTTCCGGTAAGCATCAACGGCGAAGAAATGAAGGTAGCCGACATCATCCGCAAGCTCAACGCACTTGGCGGCAAACATGGTATCGGTATCGTTGATATCGTTGAAAACCGTGTTGTAGGTATGAAGTCCCGTGGCGTATATGAGACTCCGGGTGGAACCATTCTGATGGAAGCACACGCACAGCTGGAAGAACTGGTGCTTGATCGTGCGACCATGGAAGTGAAGAAAGATATGGGTAACAAGCTTGCTCAAGTTGTATATGAAGGGAAATGGTTCACTCCGCTTCGTGAAGCGATTCAGGCATTCGTAACCTCTACCCAGGAATATGTGACAGGTGAAGTGAAATTCAAGCTTTACAAAGGCAACATCATCAAAGCAGGTACAACTTCTCCGTATTCACTTTACAGCGAATCTCTGGCAAGCTTTACAACCGGTGATCTTTATGACCACCACGATGCAGACGGCTTCATTACCTTGTTCGGCCTTCCGCTGAAAGTTCGTGCGATGAAACTGGCTGAAGCTAAGAACAACCAGAAATAGCAGTTATTAAGAATATCCCAAAAGGCGGTTCAGAAAGAGTTTTCGCAAATCCTCTTCTGAACCGCCTTTTTTCTATGTCCATGATTCTATTCCCACAATTTTATTCCACATACCAGGTGCCGCTCATATACAGGCACAGCCAGCCATCCTGTGCCCTTCCCCAGACCGAAACGCTCAGGCAGCGCACCTCAAGGATCATGGCTTCTGTTCCGGCTTCTGCCGTCACTTCTCCCGGATAATTAAGTCCCGGCCCTTTTCGAAAACGTTCCTCATATTTCAACGTCCAACGACCGGTTCTTATGTCCGGCAGCCATCTCTCCTGTTTCAGGATTTTCGTTTCATTTCTGCACAGCAATTTGGAACTGCCCCTTGTATCTGCCTTCCTTTTCATTATATGCCGGAATCCGCATCACGTTCCATTCTTCCAGTCTTCTCATTTGCAGGATCCGGCAATCCCATCCTCTCGGATTTTCCGCTTACCGGATCCCTCGTTCCATACTCTCTTCCGCCTCGTCCATCTGCTTCAGGATCTCCTGGTGCCGTTCATCGAACAGCAGTCCCTTATTGTATTTATAATACAATCCGCAGTCATTCTCTTTCAGGAACCAGATGCTGTAGTAATTCGTATTCAGCTCCGTCACGAATACGACCATCTCCTGACTCTCTCCGAATGCTTTTTCCAGGAATTCAAACGCATGCTCCAGCATTTCCATCGTATGGTCGACCATTTCCTCCCGCTTTTCGGTCTCATCTGCAAAAAGCTCCCGGATCTGTTCAAACGCTTCATTGCCGGCCAGATGCTCTTCTTTGGCATAATTCCAGTAGCCTTCCAGTGTATCCACCACTTTTGCCATGCACCGCTCCCCGTCCCGGTCAAGCTTCTCAGCCTTTTTCTGATCTTCGAATTCCTTTTTCGCCCGAAAATAGATCGTCTTGATGATTCCTCCGCTTGCATAGAGTTCTTCTGACATTCCTTCTTTCTCCACTTCACGGATCAAAGCACGATATTTCTTCAGCCATTCATACAGGGCAGATACATAGCGATCCATTTCATAGGTGTCTTTAAAAGCGCCCGCCAATCTTCCGGAAAGAAGGTTCACCACACTCAGTTTTTCATCAAACGCAGCAACCTTCAGCTTCTCCAGCGTATCCTCCCCATAGGTTCCTTCCAGAATCTTTTCAATTCCGTAATCCTTCCGATATTTCACATAGAGTTCCAGATAATTTGCGAAATCTTTTGCAATCTTCCAGTGCTGGATATACTGATGCACGACTTCCCGGTCCACCCTTTTTCCCAGTCTTTCATACACCTGGATCAGCCGGGAGAGATCCTCCCATCCCCTGGCAGTTGCAAACATTCTCCCGTCCACCGTCGTCTCCATCCGGTAGAAGTTCTCCCGCCTTGCATCCAGATAGGAGATGACCGCCGGATGCACGCCCACCTGATAGGCGTATTCTTTCCAGACATCAAAATTCTCTTCCACATCGATTTTCTTGATACGGTCCAGGGTCACCACATCAAATTCACGTACCGATTTATTATACTCAGGCGGGTTGCCCGCCGCAACGATGATCCATCCCTCCGGGACTTTCTGATTTCCGAATGTCTTGCACTGCAGGAACTGCAGCATCGTTGGCGCCAGGGTCTCAGAGACACAGTTGATCTCATCAATGAAAAGAATTCCCTCTTTGTGTCCGGTAACTTCCATTTTGTCATACACCGACGCGATGATCTCGCTCATCGTATACTCCGTCACCGAATATTCTTTCCCTCCGTACTGTTTTTTCTGAATAAACGGCAGCCCCACTGCGCTCTGGCGGGTATGATGGGTGATCGTATACGCCACCAGGCCGATCCCGCACTCTCTTGCCACCTGCTCCATGATCTGTGTCTTTCCGATTCCTGGAGGCCCCATCAGAAGGATCGGCCGCTGATGAATAGCGGGGATCATGTATTTTCCACATTCATCCTTTACTAAATACGCTTCGATCGCGTCCTTGATTTCCTGTTTTGCTCGCTTAATGTCCATAGTTTTCCAATTCGTCCTCCTCAATCGTAAGCTTCATCGCCCACGGCGGAACCTCCACCTCAGGGCCTTCCCTTTCCATAAACACAAATGCAGTCTCATAGGGCGGCATCTGTTTCGGAAAGATACCCTGCCCGTCTGTAAAATAAATCACACCCTTCAGCCTAGCAAACTGATGATTTTCTATCATACGGTTGATATACTCAAATGCCGGCCTGAAATCCGTACCGCCTTCTCCGACCAGGTCCAGATGCTCCATGTACTCCCGCAGTTCCTCTTTATTCGTGATCTTCTGATCCGTCTGCACCTGCTCATCACACTGGAGAATATGGATATTGACTTTCCGGAAGAAGCTGTCGTTCTCACTTAAGATTCCATACGTCTCCTCCAGAAATTTTTTCACCAGTTCTCCGGAACAGGACATGGACGTATCGATCACGATCACAAAATCCTCGATCTTACTGACTTCTTTCCACTCCTGCGGCTCAATCAGCGGCATATTTCCGTACAATCGCAGCCCATAGCTGTAAAATCCATAATCAAAGGAATCCTCATCAATGGTCATCTCTTCCTTCAGCACGGCAAATTTTCTGAGAAATTTCCGGTAATCATACCGCTCCTTGTTCTCCACCCGGATCTGTTCCAGAAAATGGCCCGTTCCACCGGCAGTCTCCTGCGAAAATGTTTCCATCTCCGTCTGCATCTGTTCACTGATATCTTTCCATCTCTGATTCAGCTCACTATTTCTGTTCTTCTCCTCATCCTCAGCCCAGTATTTATGATCATCAACGGTAAATTCCGCCTGAAGACGAAGCATCTCTCTCTCTGAAAGCTCCCATCGCATCAGACTTCCGTAAACCTTCTCCGCCGTCAGCACCTTCATCTCACCTTGCATCTTCCGGTAGGTTTCCTGCCTGAGCCATGACTTGGCACGCCGGATATTCCGTGTGTTCCACCCGTCAATGATGGATTCCGTCACGATGTCACAAGCCAGATTCCACCACAGCTTCTCCCTGCCCTTCCGCGTAATCATATGACGGAAAATGCAGTGCATCACGGCATGCAGATAAGCCCGGTTTACATCCAGCCTGTTTTTCCGGTAGAGTCCTCCGAGCTCTCCCGGATGAAAATACAGATTCCACCCGTCTGTGGCAACAAGCGATACCGAAAAATCCTGTACATACGCCAGGGAAGACAATGCCACATCTAGGAATCGCATCTGCAGATACAGTTCATTTCTTGAAAGCGCCAGGATCCGGCGGCCGATCTGCTCCAGCTGGTCTTCCTGCTTCGTATTCTCTTCCAAATTGAGTTCCATATTCTTCCGCTTCTTTCCTTCTGCATTCTATAGAACGAATTTCTTCTTTCTTACCGGAAATCTCCGGTGTCTCTCATCCATCAGGATACTTAAGACTTCCGTCTGTCCGGTCCGGGATGCCAGATCAATCGCCCGCTCCAGCACATCCCTTTCAAAATACTCCATCCGACAGATAAATTCCACGATCTCCACCGGTGAACCGAGCGCATAATTCTCATGATCGTCAAGTTTTTTCAGACAATCCTTTATCAGATTCGTCAGATGTTCCCGGATATAAGTTTCATACCGCCTGCGTGCGGCATCCTCAAGTTTCACCGGATACATCAGTCTTGCAAGTGCGACCTGGACCGTAACCGCCTCATCATCCCGCACACCGGAAAGTGCGAACATTCTGTCGTATTTCAGGTAATCCAGCTCCCGGCGGTAGAAACATTCCCTGTATTCTCCACCCGAGCCGTAATAATGAGTCTCCACGATCCTTGCAGGCGTATTCTCCACAGCGTCCATGTAATGTTCCGGAAAAATGATCTTCGTGAACCGTTCTTCTTTTCCTTTTCCATAAACCAGAGTCGCCACGATCTCATAGCGGATCTCTGTCAGAATCTCCTTCAGACAGGACCGCTCTCCCTCATAAAAATCAATTTGAACATTCGACAGACGGCATCCGGTGAACACACCGCTTCCCATCCTCACGATCTCGTCTGTTCCGTGAAAGACTTTCATATTCATGCAGCCGTAAAATGCATAATTACCGATCACCTTCACCGTAGGTGGAAGATGGATCTCCAGAAGATTGGCTCCGCATCTGAGCGGCAGATCCTGCATCTGGAATTCTTCCGCTCTGCTGTCCTCTTCAAAGAACTCCACATCTTCATCTTCCACCTGTT
This sequence comes from bacterium, assembly GCA_022774325.1. Classification (GTDB taxonomy): domain Bacteria; phylum Bacillota; class Clostridia; order Lachnospirales; family Lachnospiraceae; genus Allocoprococcus. The sequence goes on from JALFNN010000045.1 coordinate 12,237, forward strand.
TGTGATTGGAAAATGCATAGGATGCAATGGAATTTATTCTATATTTTCCAACATTTTCCGGAACTTTGACAACCTCCGATTCGCTCCACACACGAACCAGCTCCGCTCCGTCTTCTTTTCTTCTGAATGCAATTCTCATGTCGTCTGTCTCTCTCTTTCAGGTTACAATTGCACCTTATTTTTCTTTGCCCACATTCCGTGTCTCATACTTCAGATCACGCACCAGATAAGGCTGTCCATTTTCCTCAACCTCCATCTTCCAGAGCTTTTTTTCTTCTTCCAGCAGGACTTTGCCATATTTCTTATATAAATAGGTGGTCTCATGATAGTTGGCACCGCATTCGATCATGCACCAGCCCTCCTCCATCTCACAGAGGATCCATGAACACTCTTTCTTCGTTTTAAATATGAAATTCTTTGTAATCTGGAAATTCCTGCCCCATTCATAATGAACGATCTTGTCTCCCAGCCTGTATGCAGCCTCACTGAAACTGTAAAGCTCATGCGCCTCATGGAGCAAATGCTCCGGCCGCGGATTCAAACGAATCCGGCTTGCCGCATTAAAATTCTCATCCAACTGCAATGCACAGTTTAAGAACGGGGTAAATAAATACTGGGTCGCCTCATTGTACGGCATCGCCACGCATTCAATCTTACCGTCCATTTCATAATAGATCAGATATCTGCAGTCCAACACATACCGCAGTTCCCGCACAGCCAGGATATCCCTGCATGGAATACATATCTCCTTTACCTCTCCGTCTTTCTTCGGAAAAAGAAGCATAATCTGTCCGTCAAATCTTGCCGCCAGATATTCAAAGGCTCCCCGCTCATATCCCTTGGCCGGTACCCATACCATCGCCTCCAGTGGCATTCCTTGTTCTTTCCACTTGGAAAGGTGCGGCAGATAGCACTCCCGCACCTCGTCCCATTCCCATATTCTTTTCGGCCACTCCTGAAGTGTTGCGCCGAAATCCACTACATTTCCGTTTCTCCCTTTTTTCATTCTGATCCACCTTCCACCGTATTCTGACAGACTTCGCCATCTGACGCTCTGTCCTGCCGAGCCCAATTAAACACATATAACTATTATATACGTTCTCCTTATTCTTGTAAATACAGTTGCAATATGCTTTTTTCATTTGAATACCTAGTAAATACGTGGTATTATGTTAATATATAGGATGCCATGATTCCCATGGTTTTTCCCGTATAGAACGGGTTATCTGGAGCACGACATCAGAAATAAAGACGAGGTGAACACTATGAAAATCTCAACCAAAGGACGCTATGCACTCCGGCTTCTCCTTGATCTGGCACAGCACCGGAACTGCGGATTTGTTGCATTAAAAGATATTGCCAAACGTCAGGATATCTCCAAAAAATATCTGGAACAGATCGTTCCCATGCTGAACCGTGCCGGATTTCTGCTCACCGGCCGCGGTTATCAGGGGGGATATGAGCTGGCGAAAGAACCTTCTTCCATCACTGTGGGAGACATTCTTCGCGTCACCGAAGGCAGCCTGGCACCGATCTCCTGTCTCGAGCAGGAACCGAATATGTGCCCGCGCTGCGGCGAATGTCTCACCCTTCCGATGTGGCAGGGACTTTACAAAACGGTCAACGAATATCTGGACAGCGTAACGCTGCAGGATATTCTAGATCAACAGACGACCCTCTATGGCAATGATTATGTCATATAAGAAAAAAAGGTCCCGCGGGACCTTTTTTCAATTACTGATTCTTTTTTGCATTTGTATAATTCACAAGTCCGCCTGCCGCGATCAGCTTCTGCATAAATTCCGGGAACGGCTGTCCCTGGAACTCGGTTCCTTTCGTACGGTTATAGATCTTGCCGGAGTCAAAATCCACTTCCACTTCATCGCCTGCCTCAATGTTTCTTGCCGCTTCCGGGCACTCAATGATCGGAAGCCCGATATTGATCGCATTGCGGTAGAAAATCCTCGCAAAGGTCTCTGCGATCACACAGCTTACCCCTGCCGTCTTCAGGCAAAGCGGTGCATGCTCTCTCGAAGAGCCACATCCAAAATTCTTATTTGCCACGATCAGATCGCCCGGCTGTACTCTCTCCACAAAAGTCGGATCAATATCTACCATCGCATGCGTCGCAAGCTCTTTCGCGTCATAGGAATTCAGATATCTCGCCGGAATGATTACATCCGTATCTACATTATCACCATATTTAAATACATGTCCTTTTGCGTTCATTATTTGTCACCTACTTTCTCCGGATTTGCAATATACCCTGCAATTGCACTTGCTGCTGCCACTTCCGGTGACGCCAGATAAATCAGAGAATCCACATGTCCCATACGTCCGACAAAGTTTCTGTTCGTAGTTGAAACACATTTTTCCCCTGCAGCCATAACTCCCATATGGCCTCCCATACAAGGACCGCAGCTCGGTGTGTTCACAGCGCAACCAGCATCAATAAAAATGTCGATCAGTCCTTCCTTGATACACTGCTTATAAACCGCCTGTGTAGCCGGAACTACCATCACGCGCACATCCGGATGAACAGTATGTCCTTTCAGGATCGCAGCAGCTTTTCTCATATCGGAAATTCTTCCGTTGGTGCAGGATCCGATCACCACCTGGTTGATCACGATCGGTTCCATCGCTTCGATCTCATCGATGGTCTTCGCATTGCCCGGAAGATGCGGGAACGCAACCGTCGGGCGGACTTCAGAAAGATCCACAACAACAACTTCATCATACTCGGCATCCTCATCCGGTGCGTAAATCTTATATTCTTTATCTGTATGTTCTTTCAGATACGCTTCCGTCTGTTCATCAACCATAAAGATTCCGTTCTTTGCTCCGGCCTCAATTGCCATATTCGCCATCGTGAAACGGTCATCCATTGTCAGGTACTTCAGGCCGTCACCCATGAATTCCATGGATTTATACAGTGCTCCGTCCACCCCGATTCTGCCGATGATATGAAGGATCACATCTTTACCGGTCACATACGGTCCCGGTTTGCCGGTCAGCTCAAACTTGATTGCTGACGGAACTTTGAACCAGAGTTCTCCGGTCGCCATACCTGTTGAAATATCTGTGGTTCCCACACCCGTTGAAAATGCTCCGAGTGCTCCGTATGTACAGGTGTGTGAATCTGCCCCGATAATACACTCACCGGCAGCAACGATACCATATTCTGGAAGGATCGCATGCTCCACACCACATTTGCCCTGTACCAGATACCATTTCAATCCCTGCTCCTTTGCGAAATCCTGAATCGCTTTGGAGTTCTCTGCTGACTTGATATCCTTATTCGGTGTAAAGTGATCCGGTACCAGAACCACCTTGTCTTTGTCAAATACTTTATCTGCCATCTGTCTGAAAATCGGCAGCGCCATAGGACCTGTGATATCATTCGCCATCACGACATCCAGCTTTGCTTCAATGAGCTGTCCCGCCACAACCAAGTCCAGTCCTGCATGGTCCGCAAGAATCTTCTGCGTCATCGTCATTCCCATGATTAAATTCCTCCTTGGATCATTTATTAAGTTGAATCTTCAAGTACGCCTCGGCGTACTTGCTGCGAGGTGCGCGTCATGCTTTGCATGACACAATACATCTGCGCACCTCTGCAATCCGCCGGAGGCTTAATCTTGGAAGAAGATTTGACTCCCACCAAGACTAGCTTACCGCAACTCGCCACCTATGGAGGTGGGAGTCTCATCTTTATTTCAAGATGAAATTACTTACTTTCTCCGTGATATTCTAACACATTTCAACACTACAGCGCAAGAAAGAAGCGCACAAAGGATAAGAACTATCAAGTTTGCCGAATCACCGGTCGCAACCGATGTTGTTTTCACTGGGAGCTGCGGCTTTCCCAGCTGCATATCTTCTGGTTTTTGCGGTATTTCGGGTTTTTCCGGTTCCTCCGGAATTTCCGGCTCTTCCTCAAAATGAACAGACTGTCCTTCATCTCCCAGATTGGTATGGTCAGCAACCAATTTTCCCTCGCAATATAAATACTCAAACACGACCGTCGTTTTCCCTCCCAATCCGGACGCATTAAATACAAAGCGCATTTCTTCGCTTCCTTCTTCTTTCTCCGGCGCAAATGTCGCTTCAGCCGTAACCAGCTCTTCTCCGATTTTCAGTTCTTCCCCACTTTCGGCGTCCATCAGAATACCTTTCAGTGTATATTCCTTCCCGGGAGTAAGGTTCTTCCATGACACCGTATCAATCAGCACCATTTCCTCCCTCGGTTTAGCCTCATGAGTGCGGGTTTCTTCGTCAAGTGCCGTTGTCGCGATCTCCGGAACCGGTCTTTTATCATTCGTAAGCGTTCCCAGATTCACGGTATGAGCATCTCTCGTGATCTCCACCTCAAAAGGCGGCAGTAAAATCCTGTCACTGTTATTCTCACACTCCAGTTCTTCGATGCAATACGTGTCATATGGGAGCGCGCCTTTCTTATCATCGGATTTCCCTTCGCCAAACCAGATTCCATCCTCTGCAGACTCTCCCCGGTTCGTATTTACCGTATGACGGTTCCATTTTGACGCCGTAGACGCATAACCGTTTTTGTCGGTAATGATGACATGTGCTTCTTGCGTGGTCTTAGATGTGATCCGGAAAGGAATTCCAGAGAGGCGTTCCATTGTGCTGTCAGCCACCTTGATCAGCTCCAGATCTCCCCGCACGATCTCCTCCGGAACAATGGTTTCCTGATAGACATGCAATGCAGCCTCCGATGCACTTTCTTCTTCCGGCTGAATCGCCTGAGCAAAAACCACATCTGTCTTCCGGTAACCCTCCGGAGCCTTCGTCTCTCGGATCGTAACTGTACCGACAGGCAGAACGCCTGCTCCATTTACCAGATAAAGCGCATCACCTCCGACCTGATATGCTCCGGTCATCTTCACTTTACCCTGTGCGTCCGTCCTGAATACCCATGTCCGAAGCGGCGAATGTCCCTCTTTTGCAGGATCTTCCTGCGATATCATATCATAATACTGCACTGTAAATTCTGCGTCTTCCAGGCTTCCGCTTCCTTGTGGTTTTCCGCTTCCGCTCTCTTTGTCCTTCTTTTCCAGCAGCCATTCGATCGGATTGTAAAAAGGAGCATCTTCACAGGTATAATAGACTGTCTCACCTGCTTTTACGGTGATCGTTTGCGACTCCGGGTTACAGGTATACCCCTGCGGAGCTTTCGTTTCTCTGATATCATAGCTCCCTTCCTGCAGAGCATCGGCCTTCCCGTAGCCCCTTTCATCAGTCGTGATCACCGCCGCCACATTTTCTGTTCCTTGATAAAATAGCGTAAATTCTGCCCCGGCAAGTGAATAGCAGGAATTCCCTTCCACCAATCCGGCATCCGAAGAGGATTTCTTCACTTCCAGACCGCCTGTATGTGAAATCTTAAATAAATATACGGTAGATTCGCATTTGGGCTCCAGCACCGAAATCTGATTCCCTCGCTGGGGATGCGTCGAAGAATGCCAGAACTTATTATCTTTCCCGTTATTTCCCCAGAAAAATCCGATATGACAGTCCGCATCCTCCGATTCCCAGGAGCGCGGTTCAAAATAGATCACATCCCCTTTCTGGGCCTTTCCGCCCGCCAGCAGCTCTTCAACGGTATCATAATGATAATACTCCACGGCATTTTCCGTGATCCAGTGATACCAGTTGCTTGCATTCACCTTGCCGCCCCGGTATCCACGGTTCGCGATCCCCGAAAGATCCGCTCCGCATTTTTCCAGAACATACGCCACAAAACCGGTACAGTTCATACCGCCATTTCCACCATTTGCTCCGTTCGGCCGCATACAGTTTCCCGGTGTTAACGGGGAACCGGTATAGGGTGTGCCAAGGTAATAACCGTCGTTCTCGTGTGCCTGGAGCTCCGCAAGAACTGCTCCCGGAGCCACTCCGAGCTTTTCATCCAGTTTTACAATTGTATCTGTTGAATTTCCTGTCGCTTTGACTTCGCTGATCTTCTGACTGCTTCCGGTCAGACAAAGAGCGGTAAGTACCGCTGTGATGGCATACTGCCATCTTCTTGATTTGATAAACATATTTGTATTCTCCTTCCTGCCCATCCGGCACGAAAAAGAGATACATAAGACGAGTACCCATATCATAAGATACGGGTACCCAAAAGTCAATTATTAGACTTCTTATTTTTTTCTTAAAGTCCGAATCTTCCTATCACCTCACATCATCCTATTAATACATTTTAGCCTTTTCTTTACAGAATCCTCCTTTACATCTCCCCCATAATTGCGTTATAATAGTAATTCATACAAATTAAATAGTTAGGAGCAAACTGAAATGACGGAATTATATTTTATCGCTTTGTACTTTTTCGTCTATGGCTTTCTTGGCTGGTGTACGGAAGTCGCTTTTGCCGCCTGGAAAGAGCATCGATTTGTAAACCGCGGATTTCTGAATGGCCCAATTTGTCCGGTCTACGGTATCGGAGTCACACTGGTCGTCCATTTTCTTAGTCCTTACAGATCCAATCTCATCATTCTCTACATAACCAGTACGATTCTCGTAACCGCACTCGAATGGCTGACCGGGTTCATTCTGGAGAGGGTCTTTCATAACAAATGGTGGGATTATTCGAATATGCCGCTTAATCTCAATGGCTATGTATGCCTCTTGTTTTCTCTTATATGGGGCGTTGCCTGTGTTTTGATCGTGGATTTCATCCATCCGGTTATTCACAAACTGTTGCTCTATATTCCTGTTATCGTCGGAGTGATCATTCTAATCATACTGGGGATCGGCATGTTTGCAGACCTTTATGTGACTGCTTCCGGCATCTTGAAGATGAACAAACGTCTTGCGGCTATGCAGGAGATTGCTGATGAGCTTCATGAAATATCAGACAAAATTGGAGAAAATATTTACAAAAATACGATCGCAGCGATGGAAACCCAGGATGCGATCAAGGATTCTGTTACGGAGAAGCAGGAAGAACTCAAAGATTCTTTTACTGCAAAACAGGAGGAATTCAAAGATTCCCTTGCAGCAAAACAGATGGAATTCAAAGATTCTTTTGCTTTAAAGCAGGAAGAGATTCTGGGCAATCTCACAGAGCGCCGCGAAGAGATTTCCGAAACATTGGATACGGTTTCAGACGAATTGAAAGAACGTATTGCATCCTTGCGTAAGCATTACAGTGAACTTGGTGAGGACTTTACCGGTATTCAGAAACGTCTTCTAAAAGCGTTCCCGAAAATGGAAAACAAAAAATACAGTGAATCCTTAGACGATCTGCGCGAGAAACTGAATTCTCTGCGCAAACGCTAGATGACCTGCAGTTCCGAATCAGATTTTCATTTATACATAAAAGTCCGTATCATCAGCATTGATTTTCTATCAGAAACGATGCCGGTGATACGGACTTTTATTATTCAATTAATGGTCTCTTTTAATTCGTTTCAGATATGGGATCTCAATCGGATCAATCGGATCGATCGGCTGCTCATCCTGAATCTTATTCTTGCGTTTGTGCATCTTTAGAAGTGCTCCTCCACGGTTGTAGAACCAGAATGAATACACCAAAAGCTTATTCGCTTTACCGATCTTGTCCTTCGTGGTCTTTGTGTAAAAGTCACCAACCGCCTTGATCGGTTCCCGGTTCCGGATCTGCATAATCAGATCCAGCTCCGTCTTGATTGGATGTGGAAACTCCGTATATGCCATTCCCACACAATCCAGCTTGTGCGCATCGCTTCCCCCCGTTCCGGGTTTGTTGTATTTTTCCGCCAGCAGTTTCGCGCCGGCATTGGATTCGGGCGGTTCACACGCGTTAAATGTTTCAACAAAGTCAAATTTCTCCAGAAGTTCCGGCGACGTCTGCCATTTCTTTGTATTGGTAAAGCTTAAATACTTTTCTCCACAAGGATGTGCCGGACCGCAGATTCCACCGTGATGATGCACAAAATCAATGAGTAGGGAAAGCGGAAGTCCGCGCATTTCCAGAAGCCGCATCTTAACGCCTTGAGGCATGATGATCAGAATATGCCCCGCTTCCAGCGTATCATATTCAATTCCTTTTAACACAACGAAATCATTATACTTTTTCCCTTTGAAAGTGTTCTTCCAGTACCGGTAACCATTATACGTATCATGATCGGTCACCAGCATACCATCAATTCCCTTTTCCTTCAGCTTTAAAATATACTTCTCCAAACTGACTTTACTGTCAATCGACCCTTCCCGTACATGACAATGCATATCGATCTTCATGAGCACATCACCAGACTTTCTTTAAAATTTTATTCCTCGTACTCGTCTTCGTCTTCCTCCTCATCATCGAGATCCAGAATGGAACGTGCACGATCAATCTCCGATTCAATCGAAATCTCTTCTTTCACCTGTCTGGAATGCCGCGCTTCTCTTCTTCCGATTTCCCGGGACTTCATCATAAATTGTACGATAAGTCCGATGGCGATACCGGCCGCACAGATTCCCAGTGTAATGTAAGGATTCTTAATTCCGACCATCTGCGCAACTGCATTTCCAAGCCCCATTCCCCCGCTCAGTGATGTCACAATGATAACAAGTGGTTCAAACCAGATCATTGTCAGGACTGCAATAATAATTCCGGCAACTCCTGTGACAGCCAGCATTGTAAAATTCTGCATCTGGAACATACCTACAACCTCCAGAGCCACGCTCAGGCAAAGCAGAAATGCTCCAAACTTCTTGAACACTGCTGACATGATCGTCAGAATCAGTGCTGCCGCCGCAACAATGGCGAGACCGATCTTCAGATCGGTCTGGATCAGATATGCCACCAGAATTCCAAGTACAGCTCCAACAGCCAGTCCGCAAATCGCGTTCACAAATCTGACCAGCTTCAGTCCGAACAGACATACAATCAATCCGATAACTGCCGAAATAACCAGAGCTGGAAAGGGTATCTCTATCCCATTCTGTACGACTGCATTCATCTGAGTAATGATCTCATTTATCATTGGTTCATTAAACATAAAACAAGTCCTCCTATATCATTATTTACGTTCTCCCACCGGATTATTATATCACACAAGCAGACATAATCGCAACTATTTCACTGTTTTAACACAAACTCAATATTAACCCTCATTACAATTTAAACATATTAAAGAGGAGTATCAACCTTCGTTTTTTGATACTCCTCTTTAATTCACTTCATCTGTCATTATTATTTACCTTTCTGGTGGTCTGTACCTTCCTTTCTTAGATTCCCGTTTTTGAAATTATGTTTTCGGTGGTCTGTACCTCCATTCTTTAATTTAAAAAGATAGCGTCCGAAACCTTTTTATCTGTTTTTATTACCTCATCTATCTTTTATGTCTATATAATAACTTGTTGCACCCAATTTGTCAATACATTTTTAATATGTATTTGTATTTTTACAAAATTATATATTATATCATAAATTTTTCCAAACTCTTAGAGTGGAATTGATGAATAATCCGTAAGAACAGTAGCTTATTATGGATTTTGAAAAGGTAATTGCAAGATTGTAAAAAGGAATTTACACAATCCCCCGTAAATTCAGAAAGCTTGCCACCATTCAAAACAAAAAATGCCAGACCAAAACACAACAGTTCAGCCTTACGGCTGAACTGCTATAATTCCACATTCTATTCATCTGTATCTTTAATTGTCACGCCCCGTTTTACAAAACTGATCTTGTCCCATACATTTTTGTGAACCTTCACACCGTCTGCTTCTTTCCATTCTTCGCAGAGCTTATCAAACTGCTCTTCTTTCCGTTCGGAAACGATGGATTCTTTTTTTGCATCCGTTGCGTCCCGGTCGAGGAGACTGGTCAGCTTTGCAACAAAATATCCGCTGGTATCTTCGACCACAGGAGTAACCTCGCCTTCCTTCAGTGAATCTGCCGCAACCACAAGCAGTTGAGACGGTGATGTAGTTGATGTATCAAAAGTCAGAGTCGATGCTGTATATCCGGCCTCCTCTGCATAAGCTGCAAAATCCTCCGCGTTCGCCGCTCCCTCCCGGAATGCCTCAACCGTTTCTTTCAGTTCTGCCTTTTCATCTTCTGAAAGCTGGGTCGAATTTCCATCGTCATCTGTCTTGGTAAATGAGAAATATACATACTGCATACTCTTCTGTGCAGCCTCTTCATCGGACACTTCGGTATCCACATCGGCAGTCATTGCTTCATGCATTTTTTCCTGAATGGTAACAAGCTCCAGGAATTTCTTCACAGTTTCTTCATCTCCGGAAACCATATCCTTATCTTCAAGATTGTTCGATTCAGTAAAGCTCTTCGCCGCTTTCTCTATAGCCTCATTCTCCTCATCCGTCAAGGAAACACCATAGTCATCCTTATGTGCATCCAGTATATACATAGTTTCAAGTGACTCCAGAACGCCTTCCTTCACACTTTCTTCATAGGTCTTACCCTCTTCTGCCTCACCAGACCACATATCCTCTCCTAAAAAGCTTGCATAATACGTCTCATATTGTGCCTGCTGATATCTCGCATAGAAATTCGCCACATCTGCCGTGATCTTCGCATCTCCAACCTCTGCAACTACTTCACTTCCATCTAATTTACCGCAGCCTGCTACTGTAGCTGCCACCAGGGCAGATGCAAGTACAAGCGTCAATACTCTCTTCTTCATCTGAACTATTTCCTCCTTAACCGTATCCTGCCGTTCTCCCGGGCAGAATCGTCGTGCATATTTATATAGTATACCGTGTTTTTCCTTAGCTGGCAATCCTTTTCACAAAAATTTGACATCCGTTATTTGACATCCGGCTATATGAAAACGCTTTATTCTTCAATCAATTCATGAATATCTGCAATAATCTGTTTTACATTTTCGAGAACCTGTTCATCTTTCTCCTTCTTTGTCTTCCGAAGCTTCCTATATATGAAATACGGATTTACATCGACTTTGAAAGTGAGAGTACCTTTATACTTATCCAAAAGCACCGGAATCTTCTGGGCCGATACTTTTGCCTTCTCGTACATGGTAAATTGATAATCTTCCCCTTTTTGCTCGATTGCAATAATATAAGAGCTGTGCGCAAAAGCTTTGATCTGTGCGATAGTCAAAAGCTGCTGTACTTTTTTCGGCGGTTCCCCGAACCGGTCAATCAGTTCTTCCAGCATATCTTCCCGTTCTTCCTCCGTCTCGATGGCTGCGATTCGCTTATAAATATCCAGCTTCTGATATTCATTCGGGATATAAGTCGGCGGAATAAATGCATCGATGTTCAGATCGATCGTCGTTGTATACGTATCTTCCGGAATTTCTCCTTTTTGCTGACGAACCGCCTCATTCAGCATTTTGCAGTAGAGATCGTATCCAACTGCCTCCATGTGCCCGTGCTGCTCCTCACCCAGGAGATTTCCGGCGCCTCGGATTTCCAGATCCCTCATGGCAATCTTCACTCCGGAACCCAGGTCTGTGAATTCCCGGATGGCTGCAAGCCTTTTTTCTGCCACTTCTTTCAGAAGCTTATCCCGTTTATACAAAAGGAAAGCATATGCCATCCGATTCGAGCGTCCAACACGCCCTCGAAGCTGATAAAGCTGGGACAATCCCATCCGGTCGGCATCGTGGATAATGATGGTATTTACATTCGAAATATCCAGTCCCGTTTCAATGATGGTTGTAGAAATCAATACGTCAATCTCTCCATTAATGAAATCGTACATAATGTGTTCCAGCTGATGTTCCCGCATCTGTCCATGTGCAAACGCAACATTTGCTTCCGGCACCAATGCCTGGATTCTGGCTGTCATATCGGCGATGTCTTTGACCCGATTATATACATAATACACCTGTCCCTGTCTGGATAATTCTCTCTGGATGGCTTCCCGCACCATCTCGTCATTGTATTCCATCACATAGGTCTGGATCGGCATCCGGTCCATAGGGGCCTCTTCCAGAACACTCATATCACGAATCCCGATCAGGCTCATATGAAGTGTTCGCGGAATCGGGGTAGCAGTCAGTGTCAGAACATCCACATTTTCTTTCAATTTTTTGATTTTTTCTTTGTGCTGTACTCCAAAACGCTGTTCTTCATCAATAATCAGAAGCCCCAGATCCTTAAACTGAACATCCTTACTCAGCACACGATGTGTTCCGATCAGGACATCGACCTGGCCTTTCGTCAGATCCGTCAGAGTTTTTTTCTGTTCCGCCGGTGTACGGAAACGACAGAGAAGATCTACGCGAACAGGGAATTCCTTCATTCTCTGCACAAAAGTATTATAATGCTGCTGTGCCAGAATCGTTGTCGGGACAAGGTAAACAACCTGCTTTCCGTCCTGCACAGCCTTAAAAGCTGCCCGGATCGCGATCTCCGTTTTCCCGAATCCGACATCTCCGCAAATCAGGCGATCCATGATCTTCGGGCTTTCCATGTCGCGTTTCGTGGCCTCAATAGCCATAAGCTGGTCTTCTGTCTCCTCAAACGGGAACATTTCCTCAAATTCTTTCTGCCACACCGTGTCCTTCTCGTAGACAAATCCTTCCTTCTCCTGACGTGCAGCATACAGTTCCACAAGGTCCTTTGCAATCTGCTGTACAGCCCCTTTTACTCTTGTCTTTGTCTTCTTCCATTCCTGTCCGCCAAGACGATTCAGCTTCGGCTTCTTTGCGTCTGCACTTGCATATTTCTGAATCAGGTCAAGCTGTGTAGCAAGAATATAAAGATTTCCTCCATCAGCATAAGAAATCTTCATATAATCTTTCGTAACTTTATCTACTTCAATTTTCTCAATCCCCCGGTAAATTCCAAGTCCATGGTTTTCATGAACCACATAATCCCCCGGTTTTAGGTCAGAAAAATTCTGTATTTTCTGTCCATCATAACTTTTTCGTTTCTTTTTCTTTTTTGTTTTCCCAAAAATATCCGTTTCAGAAATTACCACAAATTTAATCATCGAATATTCGTAACCGACCGCGGCATGCCCATAGCATACCATGATTTCTCCCGGAAGCACTTCTCTCATGGGATCCTCATTATAATAACTGCTGAGGTCATAATCTCTCAGATCTTCCGCCAGACGTTTTGCCCTTGTTCTCGAACCGGAAAGCAGAATGACTCGATATCCATTCCTCTTCAGCCGCTTTAAATCATGGGTCAGCATCTCGAAACTGTTATTATAAGGATTCACACTCTGGGTCTGTAAATGGAATTGTTCTTTTACTAAAAACGGCTTACATTTATTCTCCAGTGCACACATTCCGACAGAGCAAAAATGATTTAATTTCTTAACCACTTCTTCTGTCGTATAAAACAATGGTTCCGGCGTACCTTCCCTGTCCTCATTGTCCGCCAGAGCGCGCATCTTTCGTGCATTCACAACTTCTTCTTCAATTCTCGTTCCCGCCTCGATTAGGCGAACCGGTTCATCAAGAAACAAATTCGTATTTTTAACATTAAAATAATCTATGAAAGAAACGGAATTATTGTCACTTTTCAATTCTTCAGATGGGTAGATCACAATCCGTTCCAGATTCTCTACTGAACGCTGGCTGTCCACATCAAAAGTCCGGATCGAATCCACTTCATCTCCCCAGAATTCAATACGTATCGGCAGTTCTTCCGTCAACGGATAGATATCCAGAATTCCTCCCCGTACTGCGAACTGTCCGGGTCCTTCTACCTGAACTTCCCTCTCATAGCCCAGCTGTGCAATCTTTCTGGTAAGCTCTTCAAACCTATATTCTCTTCCATTTTCTACAGTGAGAATACACGCTTCAATCTCTTCAATCGGCATCAGAAAATCCATCAACGCGTCAAAAGTCGTTATGATACTGGCTGATTTTTCTTCACTGCCCGCTTCATTCGATTCGATCAGTCTCTGAACGACTTCCATACGCTGTTTGATCAGAAGTTTCCCGTGGATGTCCGCCTGATAAAATAACAGGTCTTTTGCCGGATAATAACAGACATTCTCATCAAGGAAACGGTATTCCTCGTACATCTGTTTTGCCTTTTCTTCATTAGAAAGAACGATGAGTGTGCAAGGGCAGCCATCGCTAAGCGCATAAATCATATGAGTTTTTTGTGAAGTCACACATCCTGATAGCAGCAGCATTCCCGGTTTTTTCCGTTTCTCTTTGTATATTTCCTCAAACTCTGCCAATTCTCTCAGAGGGGCTGTAAATGCTTTCATTTCCAATTGCTCCTTATTCTTTCTAAGCAAGGATCATTTTATTCATTATCCTTACGTTTCCTGTTATACTTGTTCATAGCCTGATCGATTTCTCCAGCTGTGATCATAGCCACCGCTTCCGCAGCACACTCAAAGCCTTCTTTTATCAATTCCCGCTCTTCTTTTGAAAAACGGCCGAGCACATAATCTGCCAGATCGTATCCTTTCGGTTTTTCTCCGACTCCGACTTTAATCCGCTGGAAAACAGAAGTCCCCAGATTTGCTATAATGTTCTTTATTCCATTATGCCCACCCGCACTTCCTTTCTTACGGATTCGGAGCTGTCCCACATCCAGGCTGATATCATCAAAAATAATCAGCAGTTCCGTTTCCGGATCCACTTTGTAATACTCGACCAGGCTTCTTACGCTTTCCCCACTCAGATTCATATAGGTCTGTGGTTTTGCCAGGATCACTTTCTGCCCGCCAATGATTCCCTTTCCAATGTACGCTCTGTGTTTTTTTGTATCTACAGCTATATTATATTTTTCCGCAAGCAGATCTATCACATCAAATCCAACATTGTGTCGTGTTCCCTGATATTTATCATCCGGGTTTCCAAGTCCAACTATAACCAACATTTTAATCACCTCTGCATTTTTCTTGCTTTATGATACCAGACACTTTCTTTTTTGTCACGCCATAGAATGCATATTTTCCTGCATTCATTCATATATTGTGTTAAACAGCATGCAACTGGATATTCAAAAAGAAATGTATTTGGGGGGTTTTCATGAGTTCCAAAACCAAAATCATCGTCTTGCACATGAAAGAAATTATTTATACAGCAGTATTTGCTGTTTTCGGCATTTTGATCCTATGCCTGCTTTTCTTTATGTTTTCTTCTGGGAATGGCAAGCATAGCGATGTCCGTAAAACATATAATCCCGGTGTCTATACCTCTTCTGTTCATCTGAACAATACCGATTTGAATGTAGAAGTTGCTGTGGATGAGACCCGGATCCAGTCCATACGAATCAGCAATCTGGATGAATCTGTTGCTGCCATGTATCCTCTTCTTCAACCGGCAATCGAAGAGATTGCCCAACAGATCTGTGACACACAATCACTTGAAAACATTGAACTGCCGTCCGACACTCCTTACACCTCACAGCTCCTCCTGAATGCCATCGACGAAGCGCTCAAAAAAGCCGTAGTTTCATGACTACGGCTTTATCGGCTTTTCACCTGAAAATAACAAGAACATCTATTTTCTGACTATCCTTCTACAATCAGATACTGTCCGTTCGGAAGTTCAAATACCTCAGAAGCATCTTCCAGCTCTTCATCGCTCATGCCTTCCACATCGGCTCCGCTTTCCTCAAAATATTCTCTTACTTCTCTGACAGAGTCAACAATCACTGCCATACAGTCCTCCAGAAATGCCTCTGCTTCTTCCAGTGTATCAGCCACCGGTTCATCGAATAATTGTGACTGCATCTTCAAAAACGTTCTCAGGCACTCCTCATCATACTCATACATTTCGATAACCCTCCCTTTATCTCGATCGCGCTTATATTCTGCGCTTTGTATTACAGGAATCTAAGCAGCTCATCAGCGTGGTCTATGGTCACATCAACCCCTGACCTCTCCAATATCTCTTTTGATCGGAATCCCCAGTTCACACCGACCGTAAGAACCTGCGCGTTCTTCCCGGTCTGAACGTCCACTTCTGAATCCCCCACATAGATTACTTCATCTTTCTTGATTCCAAGGTCTTTTGTAATTTCAAAAAGTCCCGCCGGATCCGGCTTCTTCGGAAATCCGTCACGCTGTCCGCGTATCTCGTCAAACATCCCTCTGCCGAATATACTTTCAACTACGTCCACAGCCTGCTGATGCGGTTTGTTCGTAAATACTGCAATCGCAAGCCCACGGCTCTTCAGTTCCTCAAGAAGAGAAAGAATCCCTTCATACGGTGCAACATGATACGTACACTTTTCACTGAACACTCTGCCGAATATCTGCATTGCATCTTCGATCCTTTCAAGTTCCACATCTCCGGTTGCCCGAAGGGCACGTTCCACCAGACATCTGGCACCGTCTCCCACAAAGCCG
Organism: bacterium; assembly: GCA_022774325.1. Classification (GTDB taxonomy): domain Bacteria; phylum Bacillota; class Clostridia; order Lachnospirales; family Lachnospiraceae; genus Allocoprococcus. The sequence goes on from JALFNN010000045.1 coordinate 28,495, forward strand.
CGACACTGCTCACGTGAAATCATCTTCACTCCCAATTGCTTCAAAGTTTCATTTACCGAATACCACAGGGAATCCAAAGTATCTGTCAGGGTTCCATCTAAATCAAAAATACATGCCTTATACATTGCTGCTCTCCTTTTCTATGACTATAATAGTATGAACCCTGTCAAATTTCAATATAAAATTCGATTTTCTATTCTGTTTTCAAATATTGACGCATCAGACGCAGTGCATTCTTTTCCAGACGGCTGACCTGCGCTTGAGAGATTCGGATTTCCCGTGCCACTTCCATCTGGGTTTTTCCCTCAAAAAAACGAAGCTGAATGATATACCTTTCTCTCTCGTCCAAATGTTCCATTGCCGCCTGCAGGGAAAGATCCTCCACCCATTTTTCCTCCCTGTTCTTTTTGTCACTGATCTGATCCATTACATAGAGCGCGTCTCCACTGTCATTATAGACCGGCTCATTCAAACTTACCGGCGCCTGGATCGCGTCCAGTGCATAGACGATTTCTTCCTTTGATATTCCAATTTCATCCGCTATTTCCTGAACTGTAGGTTCTTTCATATTTCTTTTCATGTAATTTTCTTTCGCATAGATCGCTTTATAAGCGGTATCACGCAAGGATCTGCTGACCCGTATTGAATTATTATCCCTCATATAGCGTCGGATCTCGCCAATGATCATTGGGACTGCATATGTTGAGAATTTCACCTCCAATTCCGGATTAAAATTATTGATTGCCTTTATTAGCCCGATACAACCGATCTGGAACAGATCGTCCGGATTCTCGTTCGTGCTTCCGAAACGTTTGATCACACTGAGAACGAGGCGGAGATTTCCCTTGATATACTCTTCTTTTGCTGTCTCGTCACCTTCCTTAATTCTTGCAAACAAGGCATCTTTTTCCTCATCATTCAGAAGCGGAAGCTTTGCTGTATTTACTCCACAGATTTCAACCTTATTCAATGCCATTTCAAGTATCCTCCTAACTCTTTCCAGCTAGTAGAATTTTTCTCAAAACACATTTTATTTATACAATTATAAATAAAATATTAAAAATATTAGTCCTTGACATAATAACTATTATTTTTTCTGAATTTATAGTATAATTAAGATAATAATTCTAACGAAATGAGGTTGAGCTTATGAAGCTAACATTTATCGGTGCCGCCCACGAAGTCACTGGAAGCTGTCATTATCTTGAAGCCTGTGGTAAGCATATTCTGATCGACTGTGGTCTGGAACAGGGACCTGACCTTTATGAGAACCAGGACATTCCAGTTTCACCTTCCACGATTGATTATGTGTTGCTGACTCATGCGCATATCGATCATTCAGGAAAGCTTCCTCTCCTTGTAAAAAATGGATTTAAGGGCGACATTGTCTCTACATTTGCTTCCGCAGATCTGTGCAGCATTATGCTCCGTGACAGTGCACACATCCAGGTTGCCGAAGCTGAGTGGAGAAACAGAAAAGCACGCCGTTCAGGCGGCCCTATGTACGAACCACTCTACGATATGCAGGATGCCCAGAATACGATCATGCTACTTGCTCCTGTAGATTACAATCAGAAAATTCAGCTGTGTGAGGGAATCGATGTCCGCTTTACAGACATAGGTCATCTACTGGGTTCCGCCTGCATAGAGATATGGATCCATGAAAATGGCGTAGAAAAGAAAATCGTTTTTTCGGGCGATGTCGGCAATATCGACCAGCCTCTCATCCGTGATCCCCAGAACGTCAGCGATGCAGATTATCTGGTCATTGAGTCTACATATGGTGATCGGATCCACGCTGCCGAGAAGCCGGATTACATTGGCGAACTCACACGGATTCTCCGTGAAACATTCGAACGTGGCGGCAATGTCGTGATTCCTTCATTTGCCGTAGGAAGAACTCAGGAGCTCCTGTATTTCTTCCGGGAGATCAAGGAGAAAAATCTTCTTCCAGAATACAGCAACTTTGAGGTCTATGTAGACAGCCCACTTGCGATCGATGCCACGACTGTATTCCAGAAGAATACTCGTTCCTGCTTCGACGAGGAAGCTATGGCCCTCATCAATCAGGGTATAAACCCGCTCCTTTTCCCCGGGCTGAAAACGACCATTACAAGTGAGGAATCCAAATTAATCAACTTTGATGATAAGCCAAAGGTGATTCTCTCTGCTTCCGGTATGTGTGAAGCAGGTCGTATTCGCCACCATCTGAAGCATAATCTATGGCGAAGAGAATGCACTGTCCTTTTTGTAGGATATCAGGCAGAAGGCACTCTGGGGCGAAAGCTTGTAGAAGGAGCCGACTGCGTGAAGCTGTTCGGCGAGAACATCGAAGTAAATGCTCATATCGAAATTCTCCAGGGAATCAGCGGTCATGCTGATATGAACGGACTCCTTAACTGGTTAGATGGATTCTCCAAAAAACCTTCACACGTTTTTGTGGTTCATGGTGAAGATGCAGTAACGGATTCTTTTGCTCATACTATTACCGACCGGTTCCACATACCTGCATTTGCACCTTATTCCGGAGGCGCTGTAGATCTTGCAACCGATACCATCTTAAGCCCCGGAATCAAGATCCCCAAAAAGGCAGTCGAAAAACCTGCAAGGCAGCGTGCATCTGCTGCATTCGGGCGAGTGGTTGCCGCAGCGAAACGTCTCATGGATGTTGTGCTTAAGAACGAAGGTCTCGCCAATAAAGACCTTGCAAAATTTGAAACCCAGATTCAAAATCTGGCAGATAAATGGGACAGAGATGATGTTTAATCATCTCTGTTTTTTTATTCATAGCGCACCATTTCTCTGCGCAGCCTCTGCATAATTTTCTTTTCCAGACGCGAAATATAAGATTGAGAAATTCCAAGCATATCAGCCACTTCCTTCTGCGTTTTTTCCTCACCTCCCGGCATTCCCAGGCCAAACCTCATCTGCACGATGGTTCTCTCTCTGCTGGAAAGGCGGCTGACGGCCCGAAACAACACTTTTTTCTCCGCTTCATTTTCCATATCACGGTAGATCGTATCTTCTTCTGTTCCGAGAATATCGGAAAGCAGCAACTCATTTCCATCCCAATCCACATTCAGCGGCTCATCGATGGAAACCTCCATCCTGGTCTTATTATTTCTGCGCAGGTACATGAGAATCTCATTTTCTATGCAACGTGAGGCATAAGTTGCCAGCTTGATCTTTTTATCCGGATTAAACGTGTTGATTGCCTTAATAAGTCCGATCGTTCCGATCGAGATCAGATCCTCGACACCGACTCCTGTATTGTCGAATTTCTTGGCAATGTAGACGACCAGACGCAGATTATGCTCGATCAGCAGCTTCCTTGCCTTTTCTTCCGTCTCTGTTCCCAGCGCTTCAATCGCCTTCGCTTCTTCCTCTGCTTCCAACGGAGCCGGAAGAATATCCGAGCCGCCGATATAGTGTACATCTTTTGTCTCCGGAAACAAAAATGTCCGGAACGTGGGTACCATTTTTAATTTAAACTGGTTTGGAACTGCAACTTTTATCATCAATTTTACTCCTCCTAACAATCCTCGGGATGCAATATCACATCATAATTTCCATCATTAAACCGCTCCTGTGCCGAAATTCCGAACAGCGGATATTCTATGATTTTCTCGCGCTTTCCATGAATGCACATTTTATCGATGGTAAATACTGGCAATACACTTTCATTTTCCTGGATCGTGCAATAAGGAATGTATCTGATATATTGTATTTTTTCCTGTTCCGTCAATTCTTTCATTGCTTTTTTATCAATTATATGTACTGGCTTACAGCTCAGCGTATCACAAAGACTATTTCCACTATCGATTACTGCCCGGAATGTACAAACCCTTTCCCGGAAATATAATGTCACTTTGCATCTGCTTCCCTGGAATTTCCACATCATCTCAAGAAAATCCATCACTCTGCACAGCAGATAATAGCTGCACACTGTAATCGAAAAGCAAAGTACTCCCTCCCGAAAGAATTCACCCATGTACGGCCTGACCCATGTCATAATTCCTCCCATCAGAAAACTGACAATGTAAAGCAGGATCCATTCCCTGATAAACTCCGAAACGCATGCAGGTCTCAGCGAAACGATCAACATACAGGAATTCACTAATAAATGCATAATCAGAATCTTGACCGCCGGATACATCGGAATACACATTAAAACACTGACCGAAAACGCTCCCGCAAATGCTCCCAACAGCACATATCCATGTGTGGCAGTACATTTCAATGCTCTTTTTACCGCCAGGAGAATCAGATAATCCATCGAAAAATTGACCAGAAAAAATACATCTAAATATATTTCATACTGCACGTTTTTCCCTCTTTCTTTTGAATCAAATCGATTTGGTACTCAAGCAAACCTTATTATAGACAATCGTCCCCTCAGATTTTGTCAAACAGTGAGGAGCGTTCTTATTTTCACTCGACACCACTAAACACAGGAATTCGGAATGACTTTTGTCAAATTTTCACAAAAAAGGCTGTCGTATAAATGAGCATAAAAAAAGACGCAACATAAAATATGTTGCGTCTTTCGACAAAAATATAAAATTATTTCTTAAAGAAATCCGGAATCTTAATAGACTGCTCTTTTACATTGCTTGCCGGCTTTCTCGGTGTCTGAAGCTGAGGCATCGTTCCGTTACCGGTACCTTGCTGGTAATTTCTTGTATTGTAAAGCGGTCTCTCCATACCATAGTCGTTCTTCGGCATCGCCTGCGTTGTTCCTCCCATAGAACCTGCGCCTGAAAGCATACTGGATTTATGTTCCAGTCTGGACTGCAATTTGGATGCAGTTCCTCCCACACTGTGAAGTCCGGTTGCAATTACGGTAATCGTTGCTTCATCTGACTTAGAATCATCGTACATAGCACCAAAGATAATATTCGCTTCTTCTCCTGCGAGATCCTGTACATATTCAGCCGCATCACTTGCATCCATAAGAGTGATGTCTCCGGAAATATTGATAATTACATGAGAAGCCCCTGCAATTGTCGTCTCAAGCAACGGGCTGGCAACAGCCTGTTTAACAGCTTCCAATGCCTTGTCATCGCCTTTGCCCTGACCGATACCGATATGTGCAATTCCTTTGTCTGTCATGACAGTCTGAACATCCGCAAAGTCAAGGTTGATAAGTGACGGTACGTTGATCAAGTCGGTAATACCCTGAATACCCTGCTGAAGGACTTCATCTGCTTTCTTCAGTGCTTCCGGCATTGTTGTTCGTCTATCAACGATCTCAAGAAGTTTATCATTCGGGATAACAATCAATGTATCAACATTCTCTTTTAATTTTTCAATTCCTGCAAGCGCATTGTTCATTCTTGTTTTTGATTCGAAACGGAATGGTTTCGTAACAACACCTACAGTAAGCGCTCCCTGCTCTTTCGCAATACGTGCTACAACAGGCGTTGCACCGGTTCCGGTTCCGCCTCCCATACCACAGGTTACAAATACCATATCTGCACCCTTCAGTGCTGCTGAAATCTCTTCCGCACTTTCTTCTGCTGCCTTCTCACCGATCTCCGGTTTTGCTCCCGCGCCAAGTCCTTTGGTAAGCTTGTCTCCAATCTGCATCAGAGTCGGTGCCTTACAGAGCTGAAGTGCCTGCTTATCTGTATTGATTGCAATAAATTCAACACCTGCAATCTGTTCGTCGATCATACGGTTCACAGCATTATTTCCACCGCCGCCAACACCAATTACGATTATTTTTGCTGCTGCTTCTGATTCGTTTGTCTTAATTTCTAACAAGAGTTTCTCCTCCTTTGTCTCCTTATTATATTATACACCCAATATGTCCAATATACGATTAGCTATATATCAACTATAATATAGTTTTTTTTCCAAAATATCAATAGAATTTTGTATATTTTTCTAATTTTTTACTCACTTTCTTCCGGTAGGACATCTTTTTCAAAGCTGATTGTCGTGTGATCCTCGTCATATCTCTCCAGATGAAGCGTCCCTTTCTGATCCCCGAGTTTCTCCAGGATCGGCGGAATCTGTGCAATCCTGTCTGCCAGATTCTCATCACCGATGATCGCACATTTATTTCCAAAATACAAATACAAATCCGAGCCTCTGCACAAAATCCGATCCGGCTTCAGGTCATATTTCTTCAGCGTGTTACTCATATCCAGCAAATGCTCAAAAACCTTCTTGTTGTCCTTCCCGACCGGAAGTTCCTCGAAAAGCTCTGCTTCACTCACGGTAAGACCTTCGATACACGGCACATCATCCCACCATTCTTTTGTTCGCGCCAGCACCACGCCATCCTTATCAAAATATACGAAATCATCTCCGACTATAATATAACCTACAATTTTCTTTTCCGTCACTTGAACTCGAATCGTCCATGGATTGGCAAGCCCCACCTTGGCCTCTTCCAACGCAGGCAGCATCTCATAATCTGTAAAATGATATTTGCAGAGCAAATATACGGAATTCGTTGAAAATTCATCCTGCTGCAGCCAGTCTGCAATTTCCTGCTTAGATAGAATTTGATTCCCCTCCACTTCTATTTTTCGAACCTGAAATAAAAGGAGAAATCCAATCATAACAAAGCAGATCAGCATAACCAGCAGAATGATTGCATAAATCGTCCGCTTCTTGATTCGTCGTTTTTTGTGATTCTGTTCTTCACTCATCCAAATGCCTCCTTATTATTTATCAGCTGTCCTTTTCAGGCAGCATTTTCCTCCCTAAGGTTCATTCTACCAGACTTGACACACTAAGCACAAGCCCCATTTCAATCAAAAGGAAAACAACGGACGTCCCTCCGTAACTGATGAACGGAAGAGTAATCCCTGTATTCGGTATTGTATTTGTAACGACCGCAATATTCAGAATCACTTGTATCATCATATGCGCCATCGCTCCCGATGCGATCAGTGCGCCAAAAAGATCTCGGCTGTGCGTTGCGATCAAAAAAAATCTCCAGATCAGAATCAGGAACAAAAAGACGATAAAAGCCGCCCCCACCAGTCCGAGTTCTTCACATATAATAGAAAAAATCATGTCATTTTGCGCTTCGGGCACAAACCCGAGCTTCTGGACACTATTTCCAAGACCGGTTCCGAAAAGTCCGCCCGATCCAATGGCATAAAGCCCCTGCAGGGTCTGATATCCCTTCTCATAATTTTCAGGATTTCTCCAGATTGCAAGACGTTCCAGACGGTAGCTTTCGAGAGCCAGAAAGATTCCCATAAACGCGCACCCCAACACCCCCATGCCGACAAACTGTGCATATCGAGGGCTGGCAACAAATACCAGTACGACGCCGATCCCCAGAATGATGATTGCCGTACTCATATTACTGGTACCGACCAGTCCCACGATTGGGAGCATCCAGAGAACAATTCTGAACATAGTCCCTGTTTTCGCAATCGTCTTTGCATGTTTCGTCACGATCCATGACAAGAAAATAATAAGCGCAACTTTCGCAAATTCAGAAGGCTGAAAAGAAAACGGACCCAAAGATAACCATCTTTTGGATCCGTTATACTCTTTTCCGAATAGCATAACCGCAATTGACAGCCCAACCGCTGCCAGATAGCAGACTGCTGCAAACTGCTGCCATACATGATAATCGATCCCGGCAACCCAGAACATCATAACAAGCCCCAGGATCGTTGCAAACACCTGCTTCTTCAGATAGTAGAAAGAATCGTGAAATTTCACGTCACCATTGTATGCGCTGGTACTGTATAGAATCACCAGGCCTACTGCGACCAGCAGAAACACTATGACAAGAAGCGTATAATCCATTCGCTTCTTTTTCTCTTTCTCCGCCAATCCGGCTCACTTCCTCACTTTTTATAATGCAAGCACATATTTCTTAAATTCATCTCCGCGTACTTCATAATTCGGAAACATTCCCCAGCTCGCACATGCCGGAGAAAGCAGAACTGCATCTCCGGGATTAGCAAGTTCCACACAAGTGTCCATTGCCTCCTCAAAAGTATCTCTCAGAATGCAGTCATGAAATCCGCATTCTGCCGCTTCCCTCTGTATCTGCTCCTTCGTTGCGCCGATCAAAACCAGATAACGTACTTTTCCGTCAAAGCTGCGGATCCATTCATGAAAGTCAGACTGTTTATCGTAACCTCCTCCAATCAGGACCGTAGGCCGGTTCATTGCCTGAATTCCCTTGATTGCCGCATCCGGATTGGTTCCTTTTGAATCATTATAATAGACAACTCCGCCTTTCTCAGCCACAAACTCGATCCGGTGTTCTACTCCTTTAAATGACTTTACTGTATCGCGGATCACATCCAGATCCACTCCATAGACAGCCGCCATTGCAACAGCTGCCATTACATTCTCATAATTGTGTACGCCCAGAATCTGCAGTTCCTCCGTACGGCAGATCAAAATACCTTCCTTATCTTTATCCGGTTTGTAAATGATCGCACCATCATCCAGATAAATCCCCTGTTCCAATTTATGCGCACTACTGAAAAATAGAACCGAAGCATCGATCTTATCCGCCATACCACGTGTAACTTCATCTTCATAATTCAGTATACAGGTATCCTCGGAGGTCTGATTCTTCGCTATATCCTGTTTCGCCTGAATATAAGCTTCCATCGTGTGGTGTCTGTTCAGATGATCCGGCGTGATGTTCAGAACCGCACTGACTTTCGGCCTGAATGTAAGGATACTCTCCAGCTGGAAACTGGACAGCTCCGCGACGATCACTGAATCCTCCCTCGTTTCGTTCGCAACCGTCGTATAAGGATTGCCAATATTTCCGACAACAAACACACTTTCAAACGCATTCTTCATAATCTCGCCAAGGAGGGAGGTCGTCGTCGTCTTTCCATTGGTTCCCGTAATTCCGAGAATCTCACCTTTTCCACACACATACGCGAGTTCGATCTCTCCCCAGACAGGAATTCCTTCTTCTTTCATCCGAAGTACGATTGGAAGATCCGTCGGAACTCCCGGACTCATTACCACCAGATCAAGCCTCGCAAGTTCCTCCTCGGGAAATGTTCCGAGAATTACCCTTGCACCGGTCTGATTTGCAACAGCAGCCGCATCCAGTTTCTCATTTCCATCATAAAGAATCACTTCTGCCCCTTTATCTGCCAGCAGCCTGCAAGAGCCGGTACCACTGATGCCTGCACCAAAAACAAGCACTTTCTTCCCTTGTAAATCCATCTTTCTTCCTCCTACCTTTCTTCTTCTTCGCTTAAAGCGCCAGAAGGGCAATCAGGCATAAAATAGCCGTAACAATTGAAAATACTGCGACAACTCTCGTTTCACTCCATCCGCAAAGTTCAAAATGATGATGGATCGGAGCCATCTTAAAAAATCTCTTCCCACCCGTTTTCTTAAAATATGCAACCTGTATCATAACAGAAAGCACCTCGATCAGATAAATAAGTCCGACAATTATGATAAACAGCGGCATCTGAAGCATATAGGCTGCCGAAGCCACAAAACCTCCCAGCGCCAGCGAACCGGTGTCTCCCATGAAAACACTTGCCGGATATACATTGAACAGTAGAAATCCAAGAAGCGCTCCGACAACCGCACAGGTAATCGGCTCGATTCCACTCTTATTTCCCATCGCAACGACTGTGAAAAATGTAGCCACAAGCACCGTCACACTAGATGCAAGGCCATCCAGACCATCCGTAAAATTCACTCCGTTCACCGTACCGATAACAGCAAAAAACAGAACCGGAATTGCAAGCCATCCGATATCCCAGTAGTATTTCCCGCCGGTAAAAGGAACCAGCATCGTAAGCGGGACCTTTGCAACCTTAACAATGTAAAATGCAAAAATCGCAGTCACCACAATCTGGAGTGCCATTTTCTGCATCGGCATGAGGCCATCGGAACGCTTTAGTACAACCTTCAGATAATCATCCAGGAATCCAATCATTCCAAACCCCAGCGTCACAAAAAGGACCGGGATCACTTTTGGATATTCCCTGACATAGATCAGGGATGTCATCGTAATCGCGAACAGGATGATCACGCCTCCCATTGTCGGAGTTCCTGCTTTCTTAAGATGAGACTTCACTCCTTCCTCACGCTCTGTCTGCCCCATCTTCATCCTTCTGAGAATCGGTATCACAATAGGTCCGGTCAATACACTCAGTCCAAATGCTATCAGCACTGGAATTACCATCTTATAATCCATAACGCACCTCTTATTTCTTTCGTTTTTTTCTACGCATTTAGTATAATGTATCTGTTTCCATTTGTAAAGTGGACACTTCCGACCTTTTACCTTTCGTCCTTCTCATTTTCCTATGACTGTTTTTCTATTCCCAGATATGGAAGTACATTATCGAAAATGTCCCTCACAACCGGGGCAGCGATCGTCCCTCCATAATAGACACCCTGTGGATTGTAGATTACTGCCATCGCCAGCACTTCCGGATCATCTGCCGGTGCGAAGCCAACAAAAGAAGCAATATATTTTCTCGCGCTCCTTGGCAGCGTCTGACTGGTTGCCGTTTTCCCGCCGATTCGATACCCTTCAATATAGGCATTCTTTCCTCCACCTTCTGACACAACCGTTTCCAGTACAGCCTGCATTGTCTCAGAAACCTCCTGCGACAGAATTCTTTTGCCTTCCCCATAATCAAATGTCTCCGTCTTCTCCCCATCCGCCCGATAAGTTGCCATTCCAAAATGCGGGGTGATCCTTTCCCCGCCATTGATAAGGGAACTGATCGTCGCAGCCATCTGGATCGGTGTTACCTGAAAAGACTGTCCAAAGGACATCGTAGCCAGTTCCACCTGACCGACATTTTCTTTCTTGTGCATAATCGTATCAGCCTCCCCCGGAAGATCCACTCCTGTTTTTTCCAACAGACCGAATTTTTCAAAATACTTGTAAAAATTATCTACTCCCAGTCGCAATCCAACTTCAATAAAAACCGGATTACAGGAGTTCTGCACTCCCTGCACAAACGTTTCCGCACCATGGCCGGTCGTTCTTGCACAGCGGATCTTTCTGTCTTCCACAATTTTATATCCCGGACAATAGAACTGATCCGTAAGGTTTACCACTCCCTCCTCCAATGCCGCAGAAGCCGTGAACACTTTAAATACGGATCCCGGTTCATATGTATCATTGATGCATCGATTTCTCCACATCTGATTCAAGCGTTCCTGTTTGACTTCATCATCCAGTTCCGAAGTATCCTCTTCCATATTCAAAGTAAATGGATCATTCAGATTAAATTCCGGAATATTAACGCAGGCATAGATTTCACCATTTTGGGGATTCATCACAAGGATAACTACTGCATCGGCCTCTTTCTCCTCCATGACTTTCAACGCAGCCTGCTGTGCATACATCTGAATATTATAATCCAGACTGATTTGAAGTGTCTCTCCGGCTACCGGTTCTATCCGGTCCTCCGCAATTCCTTCCAGTTCGATTCCCCTTGCATCCGTCGTTGTAAGAATCGTCCCGTTCGTCCCTTTCAGCCATTTTTCATATTTCACTTCCAGTCCTATGATTCCCTGATTATCCCCTCCGGTGAACCCAATCACTTTCGATGCGAGACTGTCATATGGATAATACCGTTTAAAATCTTCATCTATTTTCACTCCGTCAAGATCATATTCCCGGATTCTGTCCCCTGTCTCTTTATCAACATTCGTCTTTATCTTTTCTCTTGAGGAAATCTTCTCTGCTTTTTTACGTATTTCACCGGACGAAATCCCCAGTTCTTTTGAAAGTACTTCAATGACTCTCTCTGGTTCCTTGATCTGGCTGTGAATAACTGAAATCGTGCACACCGTTCTGTTCGTAGCGAGTACAACTCCGTTTCTATCCACAATTTCTCCTCTTGCAGCCTTAATTTCCCGTTCACGCTCATGCAGCGCTTTTGCCTTTTCCTGATAATACTCTGCATCGAAGATCATCAGATAGACAAGCCTTCCCAGCAGCCCCAGTATCATCACCGCCGCTGCCAGAAATACGACAAGCATTTTCTTTTTATTATATGTTTTGTTGCGCATAAAAACCCCGGACCTTCAAATATGTTATCTTCCATTTCTATAACATATTATTCTTTGCCCGGGGTTATACCCTTCATTTATTCAGCTGAAGCCTTTGTAATATTCAGATACGGAAACGCTTCCTTCATAATATCCGCGGCAAGCTGTGAAATCTGATTACTGCATCTTGCCTGATTCGGCACATTCGGTTCATCGATCACAACATAAACGACGATTTCCGGGTTATCCTGTGGTGCATAACCGATAAAGGAAACTACGTTCTTATTCTCACCACGAGGGAGTTTCTCTGCGGTACCTGTTTTTCCTCCCACATCATAGCCTTCCACTTTCGCATATTTTCCACTGCCGTTTTCAACAACACTGTGCATATAGCTTTTCAACATCTCAGACGTCTTCTTCGATATCGTTCTTTTCTCCAGAACCGGTTCAATCGTTTCTGTGACATTCCCATTTTCATCACGAATCGCCTTAACCACATGCGGTTCATAATAATTCCCCCCATTTATCAGGGAACAGAAACCTGAGATCAACTGCACCATAGTCACATTGAAGTTCTGCCCGAAGGAGTTCGTTGCAAGATCTGTGCTTCCCATATTGTCGGGCTGATACAAAAGTGCCGAAGTCGCCGCATCTCCCGGGAGATCAATCCCACTATACTCACCAAATCCAAATATGTGTTGATATTTGCTGAACTCTTCTGTTCCGATATCAAGGCCGATTTCCATCAAAGCTACATTGCAGGAATTCTCCATAACCTGTGTCAGATTCTGATACCCATGTCCTCCTTCATCATAAGAAATACATTTGATATCATGATCACCCACATGAAGGTAGCCTCCGCAGTAATAGGTCTCATCCCCGGTCAGCTTTCCGATTTCCAGACCTGTTGCCACGGTAAATGGTTTGATCGTAGACCCCGGTTCATAAGTATCGGACACACAGAAATTTCTCCAGAGTCCATTCAGAATATCCAGCTTCTCTTCACTGGACATTGCCGCAATCTGCTCTTCTGAATAATAATTTGACAAATCTCTTGGATTGTTCAGATCAAAAATCGGCAGCGAAGACATGGCAAGAATCTCACCTGTATTCGGGTTCATCATAATTACCGCCCCGTTTTTAAATCCGCCTCCCTGTGTTGCTTCATTTCTATGCTCTTCATAAAATGCAGACAGATGTTTCTCTACGATTGACTGAAGATTTGCATCCAGCGTTGTTACGATCGTACTGCCATTGACCGGTTCTTTCACCGTCTGCGTTGTGGACGCCTCCGTGTTTTGATACCCGTATTTTCGTCCATCCGTTCCATTCAGCGTACTGTTATAATATGCCTCAAGACCGGCAGCTCCCACATTTCCATCTACACTGAATCCGATTACATCGCATGCAAGCGTATCATAAGGATATTTTCTGACGTAGTCTTCCTCCAGCCAGATACCCTGAATATCCGTATTCCCTTCCACAGCTTTTTCATAAGCTTTTGCAGTATCATAGTCTATTCCCTTTTTCAGAATAGTATAGCGACTGGTCGGGTCTTCCTCCAGAATATTGAGAACCGTTTCCGCTTCAATTCCGAAATACGTCTGAAGAGCTTCCGTCGTCGCCTGCTTATATGTCTCTGCTTTTTTTTCATTACTCAAAAGTACTTTGGCATCCAGAATCACATTATACACACGTTCACTGGTCGCAAGCTTTGTGCCGTTGCCGTCCACGATATCACCACGTTTAAACGGGATCGTTCTGCTTGTGTACTGCTGTTGATCCAGTACGATCTTCGTATAATTTTCTCCTTCCGAGGCATTGATGTAAGTAATTCTTCCGATGAGAATAACAAAAGCCAGTAATATCAACATAAAGAGTATTACCAGCTTTTTCTGCATCCCTTTCGTGAATTTTTGCCTCAAAGCAGGAACTTTTCTTTTCTTTCTTTTTGACATTTGATTCACCTTGCATTTCTGTTCTATTTTTTCATCTGTTCAGACTGAGCCAGCACTCCGCTTTTCGGGATATCCTGATACTGCTTCATATAATCACTTACCGGATTCTGATAGGTAACAACCTGATCAGAATTTGCATAGACCATTCCCAGTTCATTGATTGCTTTCTCTCTAACTTCTTCCAAATTCACAGAATCTGTGATGGAATTGTATCTTGTCGTATTTTCCTCCCGTATATCAGCAAGCTCCTGCTGCAGTTCTGAAATATGTTCAGATCGATTCGTAAGCTCTGTACGCATCTGAAGATACCATACGCATGCCACCAGTGCGATTACTGCTGCAAAAGCAAGAAATGCTACGTATGCCGGACTCATATGCAGTGCTTTCTTCCGGTTCTGTCTCACCTGACGGCTGACTCTCTTCTTACGGCGTGGCTCTTCAACCACTCGTTCCCGTCTTCGCGGCATCACCTTATTTTGCCGAACCGTATTTCCATATATGTACATTCCACTATGTGCCTGTGGGCGTCTTGCTGTCTCTACATAATTATTCCGCCTTGCTGCCATAAGGCACCATCCTTTCAAATTAAATATATCCCTTGTATTCTATCTTCTTTCAAAAATACGAAGCTTTGCGCTTTTTGAGCGGCTGTTTTCTTCCATCTCTTCTTCACTCGGAAGAACCGGCTTCTTCGTAACAACACGTCCCTTGGATACTTTACCACACACGCACATCGGAAATGTACTTGGACAAGTACAGGGATTTTCATTTTTCTTAAAAATACCTTTTACAATTCTGTCTTCCAGCGAATGGAACGTAATGATACAGATCCTTCCGCCCGGATTCAATATATCAATCATATCATCCAGCGAATCCCGAAGCACCTCCAGTTCCCTGTTGCATTCAATCCGAATTGCCTGGAATGTTCTCTTTGCCGGATGTCCTGATGTCTTCTGAACCTTCATCGGTATAGACTGTTTGATGATCTCGGCAAGCTGTCCAGTCGTTTCGATTGGACCTTTCTCACGTTCGGCCACGATATGTTTCGCGATATTTTTCGCGAACTTATCTTCTCCGTAGTCACGTATAATGCGAAAAAGGTCCATCTCACTGTAGCCATTGACGATGTCCTTTGCCGTTACACTCTGTCTGGTGTCCATTCTCATATCCAAAGGTGCATCTGCCCGATAGGAGAATCCTCGGTCTGCCGTATCCAGCTGATAAGATGACACGCCCAGATCAAGTACGATCCCATCTACTTTGTCAATGCCGATTTCATGGAGCCTCAGTTTCATATCACAATAATTGCTCCGGATTATTGTAACTCTCTCCCCGAAACTGAGTAATCGTTCGCTTGCCGCCTCGATTGCAGCAGCGTCCTGGTCTATTCCTATAAAACTCCCCTTGTTACTTAAACGCCGACATACTTCATAAGCATGTCCGCCTCCACCAAGCGTCCCATCGACGTAAATACCGTCCGGCTTGATGGCAAGGCCCTCGATTGTCTCCTCCAGTAATACTGATTTGTGTTCAAATGCCATAGTGTCCTCCTATTGAAACGAATCATTGCAATCCGTTTCGCTTTTGTGATCCGGTTAAATGCTCAGTCCCAAATCTTCCATGTCACTTGCAATATCTTCGATATTTTCCTCAACATCAGCAGTACGAGCTTCCCACGCATCCTTGCTCCAGATCTCCACCTTGTCCAGCACACCGGCAAGCACAACTTCTTTGTCCAGACTGGCATATGCACGAAGCGAAGAAGAAATCAAAACTCTCCCTTGTTTATCAAGTTCTCCTTCCACGGCGCTTCCGAGAAAGAAACGTTTAAAGTCTCTGGCCTTTTTGTTCGTGAGTGGTAAGGTTCTTAGCTTGTCTTCAAAGGCTTCCCATTCGTTTTCCGGATAGAGAAATAAGCAGCCATCCATTCCCTTGGTAATTACGAAATGTTCTCCCAGACTTTCTCGCAATTTTGACGGAATGATGAGCCTGCCTTTCGCGTCAATACTGTGATTAAACTCTCCAGTCAACATCAAGGATCACCTTCTTTCAAAGTGGTCTGCCACTTTTACACCACTTCGCTCCACTATTCACCACTTTCTACCACTTGAAACCATTGTAAACCACTTTATCTCCCTTTTCAACCCCCTTTTTCATTTTTTTATGCTCTCCCAGACTTTTCTGTAATTTTTCCTTTTTCTCCCCAAATTGCACAAAAAGCAGAAAAATCCCCTTCCGATTCCTCTTCACCCTCCATTTAGCATCAAGTGGTGGGGAATCGTGGGGGATTTTTTCGTTTTCATATCATTGTGGGAAATTTTCCCACTTTTTTCTGTTTTTATATTAATTCACTCATTGAAATGGAGCAAATAAAATGAGCGCTGACACTTCCGGCATATCCCCGGAACTAAAAAAGAGCCTGCTCTCCGGCAGACTCTTTACTATACACTTTTTATTTTCATTATTCGGATAAATTGAGGGACTGAAGATACCCATCTACAGCAGTGTAATCCACTTCTGCCATATCTCTCGGCTGATTCTGCTCATACAAGCCGTACGCAGAATAACCAAGCCATCCAACCAGCGCCACTGCGATCACTCCCACGATGGCACTGCGCACGATGTGCATAATCTTCTGTTTCCTCATAATCTGTTTTCTATTTGCTTTTTCTTTTTTATAACAATCTACTTTTTCCTGACTCATCTTACTGTAGCTCCTTTTAAAATTAGATGCTACAATATTAGCATATTTCTTTAAGAGATTCAAGCATTAGACTTTTGGATTTTCATCTTTTGTCATATGCTTTTCCGGAATGATTGTTCTTAATAGCTGGAAAGAAAAAATAACAGCTAAGTATCTGCAAACATTCCCTACAGTCTTATCCACTAACCACAACCACCAATTAAAAATCACATAAAAATCCGGATTAATCTGTAATAGATCCGGTAAGACATATTGTTCCAGGACGTATAAAGTTAATATAATCAAGCACAAAAATTCTAGCAATGTTAACTTTTTATTATTACTAATGCTATTCGCTTTCATATTCATAAATCCTCCTAAGGTATAAATTTATGGTCCACTGTCTCCAAATTTCTCACTATTCTGGCTGTTTATTTGCGCAAATATTATACACTTATAATAGCACAAATAAAATCGCAGCAAAGTAATGAGTAATTTCCAGGGAGAAATTATTCGTTTACACTACTAAATGCACCACTAGAGTTCACCTTTTCCAACAATTTAGTACCTATTTGTTATAGCCACTCTGCAAAAACAGATCCAAAAGACTTTATCAACACTCCAACATTTATAAGATTTATTACGAAACATACTGCTATAATAACTTTATAAACCTTTGGCAGTTCTATCCTTTTGATTCCACAATAAAGTAAAACTGCCAACATGATCACTAATCCTCCACCCGGAAACAAAGTGCCGGAAATTGCAACCATCAATACTGCAAGTCTGTTATTCCTTTCTTCCGGCTCAACTTCTATCTCAGTGTTTACTTCATCTTGCTCATCAGCACTCTTATCCTTTAACAATTCATCGATAGAAACCTTATATATCTCACTGAGCACTACCAAATTATCAATATCCGGATACGCTCTTCCATTTTCCCATCTGGAGACCGCTTGCCGTGATATATTGAGTCTTTCAGCGACTTGGCTCTGAGAATATCCCGCATTTTCTCTTGCACTTTTTAATTTCTCAGCTAATGTCAAAGTCATTCCCTCTATTCTATACAACTATACCGCGACGATCACTCCTCCGTCATTCGCATACATACTGCTGATTCCTCTCGTATCCAGAACAAGAATCTGCTGCGGATGAAGTCTTTCATCCAGCATTTGTCTCAAAACTTCTGCACGTTCCGGGCAATTACAGTGCGAGATTGCCAGAACTTTATTTTCAACATTTACAGAGCCTTCCTCCACACAATCCACCAGTTTCTGAAGTGCTTTCTTCATTCCACGGGCCTGTCCCAGCTGGCATATCTCTCCCTTCGGAGTGGATCCCATCACCGGCTTGATATTCAGTACGTTTGCCGCAATCGCCTTAAGCCCCGTAAGTCTCCCATTTTTCCGAAGCGTTTCCAGTGACTCAAGAACGAAAAAGGTATTCTGTCCTTCGATATACTCTTCCACTTTTTCGATGACTTCCGGAAACATCAGTCCGTTTTCTTCACATTCTATGATCTTACATGCGATCAATGTCTCACCGATTGATGCAGAACGGGAGTTAAATACATAAATATCCTTATCCCCATATTCCTCATGATAGAGATTTGCCCCTAGCACAGCACTGTTATAAGAGCCACTTAACTCCGCAGACAAAGTCACAACATATACCCGATCCGCATCACACCGGTATCCCTCCATATACCGTTCCGGTGAAGGGCAGCATGACTTTGGACAGTTCGGACTCTCCGCTACTTTTTTCAAGAAATCCGCCTGATCAAATGTCTCATCATCTATAATATGATAATCGTCCACATCCATCGCAAGTGATGCCGTCTCAAATATTCCTGACGCTCTCATCTCTTCTGTTAACTCTCCACAGCTGTCTACGATTATTTTATAACTCATATATCATTCCTCCCGAATCCGTCTTCAGCTTCCGCAATATGTAGTTTTCATTACCGCTTTGTATATGATAACACACTCTCTAATGAAAAAAAAGACTTTTTTACTCCTCAATTTTTATCTTACGTGATACTCCCAATGCAATTCCCATTTCAATCATAAGAAATAGTACAGACGTACCACCATAACTGATAAACGGCAGTGTAATTCCCGTATTAGGAATCAGATTCACCACAACTGCCACATTCAGAATAACCTGAATTGCAATATGAGAAAAAATTCCGGTTACGATCAGAGCTCCATAAAGATCCGGGGCATTTTGTGCAATAAACAGAAGTCTATACAAAAGCAGTCCAAACAATACAAATACCATAATAGCACCGAATACCCCTAGTTCCTCACAAATAACCGTAAGGATGAAGTCATTTTGCACTTCAGGTATAATCATTTTCTGTGCACTATTGCCTAATCCTTTTCCAAAAAAGCCTCCGGAACCAATCGCGTACATTCCCTGCAGAGTCTGGAACGAAAGTGACGATGCATATTTTTCCGGATTCAGCCATGCGATAATGCGGCGCAGCCGAAAATTATCACTGTTCTCCAGCACTTTACCAAGGACAGCCGCGATTGCCACAAATGCTCCGACTCCACATCCGCCAATGATAACGAACGGTCTCATTTTCTTATGTACAACAAATAATATGAAGCAGGCAATTCCCATTACAATGATTGCCGAACTCAGGTTATCCGTCAGATAGAACACACCAAAAGCGGCTACTGCTCCCCACGCCAGTACCATAAGGCTTCCTTTCAGCTTATGAACCTTGCTTCCCATCTTACATATTAAATAAGGAATAAACAAAATGACTGCAATCTTCGTCACCTCGGCAGGCTGCATGGTCTGTCCCGTTCCCGGGATCTGCAGCCATCTTCTTGCTCCATACACCTCATATCCCAGTGGCGAATACTTTACCAGCGCCATCAGAAGCATCGCAAATCCATAAAGTGCTGCCGAGTATTTCGCATATCGATGGTAATCGATCCGGGTAACAAACAGCATAATTACAAGGCCCCCCATACTGATGATTCCCTGTCTTTTTAAATAATACATTCCATCATTAAACTTGCTCTGTGCCTCATACGCACTGGTACTATAGAGCATCACAAGTCCGAAGCAGATCAGGAATACCATCACAGCAAGAAGGCTATAATCAAAATATCGTATCGTTGTCGGCTTATTGCTTTTTTTCTTTTTATTTTTTGCCATTCCATACACTCCCAGCAGGTTTCCCCTGTTTTTCTTACTCTGCACAAGTATAGCACACCTCTTCACTTTCACACAAGAATATCTGCCTAAAAATGAAGATTCTTCTTCTTTCTGTTTTGTGGTACACTATAGACAGAATATACGAAACCATATTGTATCCGCAATAGAAACATTTTTTATGAAAGGAAAACAGACATGACGCGAGAAGAACTTTATCAATCCATTTATACACATGAAACCATTTATATTCCACCCCAAGAGGAAGGAAGTGCCGCTCTGGAAGTTGCCCTTGGTTGCAGCTGGCACAAATGTACTTTCTGTGATTTTGCCCGGGATGAATTCTTCATTCATCCGCTTTCCCGCATTGAACACAATCTGCAGATCCTCGGAATGCTTCAACCAGAAAATACAAGGCTGTTTCTGCTCGGTGAAAACGCATTCTGCCTCTCCACTGAATTCTTATGTCAGATCATTGATCTTGTCGCAAAATATATGCCCAATGTACATAGAATCGCCATGTATTCCCGTGCTGATGACATACTCCGGAAAACAGATGAAGAATTGCGACTGCTGAAATCCAGAGGCGTTGCCGCTCTTCATATCGGAGTGGAGAGCGGAAGCGACCCGATTCTGGCAGAACGGTGCAAGGGCGTGACATCCGCACAGATTCTGGATGCTCTGCATCGTCTGGAGCAAACAGGCATCGATTACTTTGTCACCATTATCCCCGGACTTGGCGGACGTGAGTATTCCCATCTCCATGCACTAGAAACAGCCCGACTTCTGAATCAGCTCCATCCAAAAAACATATGGTGTCTGAAGCTGAAGCTCTGGGAAGACACAAAGCTCTGCAAAGAAGCACAAAAAGGATTTTTCCAGATGATGACTCCGGAAGAAATCCTTTTGGAAGAGCGCCTGATGCTTGAAAATCTGCACGTGAAGGACTGTCTGTTCGAAGACACGACCGTTCTGGACCAGTATACCATTTACGGAATGCTTCCCGACCAGAAAAAAGACCTTCTTCGTGCAATCGATTACCTGCTCGCCAGACCATAGCTATTTCGTTTTCAATCATTCTATACATGAAATGTCTTTTCCATTTCCTCGCGGAACTCGCGCCCTTTAAAAAGGATCAGCGCGGTGAGTGTCAGGAATGAAAATGCAATACTGATGACCGACGGTGCCGTCACGTTAACCAGCCCTGTCAGGATAAAAACCAGCGGGAAAAGCAGTCCATACCCTGCCGCCATCACAAAGTAGATCATATACTGTTTTGGATGGTGGTAGTATATTTTGGAAATGATCATCATGGAAATGATAATCACAATACTGACAACCGGAAAAACAAAATCCACCGACCATCCGCGCCATCCTGTCAGCAGATCCCACACTGTACAGACGGTCGTCACCACAGCCAGCTGCCACATAGCATTTTTCAAAAGATTGTATCGTTTAAAGAATGCAACCGCAAGTGCAAGCCACATACTGAATGCACCCCCGCATATTTTCAGTGATAATCCGAAATGTCCATCCACACAATAATCACTCCCCAGTGCGATGACCGCTGCCGCAATACATAAGAAGGTAAATATCCGAAATACTTTCATTCCAATCGAATCAGCAGTCGCCTCTTCCGGATATTCAGTCTCAAGCAGTGTCACCTTGATTCCCTCTTGTTCAAGAATGCAAAAAAAGTTCTTCTTGATCACCGAACTGTCAAATCTTGACGTAAATCCCAAATAAACATTCTCTTCAAATGAACACATACATAGTTCCACTTTCGGTGTGCTGGTAAATACACCGAAACGCTCAATATACTTCGCATAGTCTTCCGGCATACGAATGATTCCCATATTGGAAAAAATCGCCGTTATCTCCTTTGCCGAACTGCGTGATCCAAAACCGATGCAGAAATTCTTTAATCCAAGCGGTGCGAGCCGCAGGATCGGATGCACTTCAAGTGCAAAATATTCACTCATCCGTTCCCCCATTTTCTCTTTTGTGAGGCCCTCGTCAAAATATTGCTTCACCTCACGGATCACTTCGTTCAGACTATCTTTTCCCTGACCGAAACGGTGTTCCACCTCCAGCCAGCTAAAAAAATTCAGCATGGAATCTGTCGGGAAAAATTTCCGCAGATTGACAGGCACCATAAGCGCCACCGGTTTTTCCTCCTGACGCCTGGACATTTTCCCGTGAATCGCGCACATCAGAACCGCTGTTAAGTACACCGTCATCGACACACCATATTCCTTCGCCTTTTTCGCAAGATCCGCCACTTTCACTTCTGCTTCCGTCACCTGAAGGCTTCCGAGATCACTGTTTCTTCTAATCTGATATGCTTTTCTCCGGTTCTTTTTTCTGCCCTTATTATCACGAGAATAGTACTTCGCAAATCCGTCGTCTTCCTGGTCCGAAACAGTAACCGTCTTCTCGTTTAATTCAAGATCCGCCAGCCCGTCCCCTTCATGTACTAGGAACAAATAATTCTTCACCAACTCCCGAATAAATTCACTGGCTCCCGTCCCATCTGTCAGTGCATGAAAGACCTCAAAATTAATCCTCTTCTTATAATATGTCACTTCAAACAAAAGCTCTTTCTTGTCCCGGATGTACAGATTTCTGCAAGGTTCCCGGGTTTCTTTCCGAACGACCGGGCGCAGATTACTCTGTTCAAGATAATGCCAGAACAAGCCTTTTCTCATCACCGACAAGAACATCGGATATTTAACCAGCGTCCTGTCCAGCGCCTGCTGAAGCTTTGCTTCCTCAATTTCCTCTCTTAATTCACAATAAAAGCGGAATACACGGGTATCCCTTTTCGTACTTGCTGCCGAAAAAAGTTTTGCCGCGTTGTCCAGTTTCCGCCAATACGCACCCCTCGACTGCATAACGGCTATTCCCTCCTCAAAAAATTATTTATAATATCAAAACTTTCCTGTACGTGATTGCTTTTGATTCCCAGGGCAAAAAAACCGTGAAGTGCGTTCTTGATCCGGTAGACTTCTACCCTGTTTCCTGCCGCTTCCAGTTTTCTTCCATATGCCTCTCCCTCATCTCTTAATGGATCATATTCCGCGGTTATGACCAGCGTATCCGGCTGATTTTGCAGATTCTCTTCCAGAATCGGTGCAAAATAGGGATTCATCCGATCCTCTTCTTTCCCCGCGTAAAAATCAAGGTAATCTCTTAGTTTTCCTGCTGTCAGAAGATAATCTGTCCCATTTTCCCTAACAGAATCAAATGATGAATTTTCCGAATAATCATTATTCGTTGCTGGGTAGATTAGAATCTGCCTTCTGGGGAGAAATTCTCCTCTGTCTCTTGCCATTAGTGAAAGTGCTGCAGCCAGATTTCCTCCTGCGCTGTCTCCTATCAGTGTGATATCCTCTGAATTCACATTCAAAAGAAACTCTTTTTCATACATTGCCTTCGCCACCGCATAGCAGTCCTCAAGCCCGGTCGGGAACTTGTGCTCCGGAGCAAGCCGGTATTCAATCGCCGCCACGATATGCCCTGTGGCATTCGCAAGGCGGGCACATATCCTCTCATAATTATCTACATGTTCGGTGGACCACCCGCCGCCATGCAGGAACAGCATCACCCGCATTCCATTTGCCACCTGCTCTTCCTGAAATGTCTTCTCATCCGGGAAAAACAACCGGACCGGCACCAGATGATCCCCATTGTAAATACGTGTATCTACCGTCCGATAGAAGATCTTCATAAGATCCAGCCGTTTCAAATCTGCCAGCTGTCTGGATTTCTCCACATCTATTTCTTCAAAAGACAATGCTTTTAATATTTTCTTTGCTGCTTTATTGATATCCATATTATCTCCTTCCAGTTTTCTAATATTCATTTTGCGGGTTTTCCATACAGATGTCAAGTATTAGCGGCGAAGCTTCATTTTCTTTTAACTTCAAACAAATTTTTCGTTTACATTTTTATGCTAACCTTATATAGTTAAAATAGGATTTAGTCAGATGGGAGGAAACACACATGCCTGCATTTTATGCACACAACCGTTTTGGGGAAAAAGTAGCCCAAAAAACAGACGGAGAATTAAACGAAATCATTTCTAAATACTATGTACAATTTCAGATTGGTCTCCAGGGACCGGATATTTTCTTTTTTTACCGGCCATGGAAAAGTAATCGTGTATCCAAATATGGTTACCACCTTCACGAAGTATCAGCAGCATCCTTCTTCACACATGCGCTGACTGTCGTAAAAGAAAAAGGACGTGACAGCCGGGAATACGCCTATCTCCTGGGTTTCATCTGCCACTACATTCTTGACAGTGAATGTCATCCTTATGTATCTGAAATGATGGAAGCTCTTGATGTCGAACATTTGGAAATTGAAGAAGAATTTGAAAAAATGCTTCTTCGCAAAGACGGAAAGAATGCTCTTTCCTATCCACTTGCTGATCTTGTCCCGACAGACAGCGTAACCGCAAAAACAATTTATCCTTTCTACCGTAATATGAATCCGGTCATTATCCGGGAGGCATTGAAAGACCTAAAACTGGTAAAAAGAATCTTTACGGCTCCATGTATCGTCAAACAGGCCATTCTGAACGGAGCAATGCATTTAACCGGAAAATATGATTATTGGAAGGGGCTGATGCATCAGCGGAAAGACAACCCCAAATGCACAGTCAGCAACGAGGGTCTTTACCTGCGGTTCAAAGGTGCTGTTGACATCGCTGTAACCATGCTTTACAGCTTTGACGAAAGTCTTTGTACCGGCACAGAACTCCATTCGCGTTTTGAACGCACATTTGAATAGAAGGAGGCATCTGAATGAATAATACAAAACTTACAAAACTGGAAAAATGCTGGATTCTGTACGATGTAGGAAATTCTGCATTTATTATGCTGGTATCCACGATCATTCCGATCTATTTCAACTTTCTGGCCGGTAATGCAGGAATATCCGAAGTGGATTATCTTGCCTATTGGGGATATGCTGCTTCTGTCGCAACAGTCATGGTAGCCATCATTGGTCCAATTCTCGGCACATTGGCAGACACCCGCAATTTCAAAAAGCCCTTGTTTACAATCTCCATGATGGTCGGGGTACTTGGCTGCGCAGCACTCTCTTTTCCTAAATCATGGGTCCTGTTTCTGGCTGTCTTCGTAATTGCAAAAGTGGGATACAATGCCAGCCTGATTTTCTATGATTCCATGCTGGTCGATATCACAACAGAAGAGAAAATGGACTCCGTTTCATCACACGGCTATGCATGGGGATACATCGGAAGCTGCATTCCATTTGTTATATCTCTGGTTTTTGTTCTGATGTACGATAAAATCGGGATTTCCATGACCACTGCCATGATGCTTGCCTTTTTTCTTAATGCACTCTGGTGGCTTGTTGTCACGATTCCATTGCTGAAAAATTATCATCAGACAAATTATGTGGAACTGCCCGCTCATCCGATCAAAAACAGTTTTAAACGCCTTGCAGTCACTCTGAGGGATATAAAGAAACAAAAAAACATTTTTTTGTATCTGCTTTCGTTTTTCTTTTTCATAGATGGTGTGTATACGATCATCGAAATGGCTACCGCTTACGGAAGTGCACTGGGCCTGGATTCACAGGGATTGTTACTTGCCCTTTTGGTCACTCAGCTTGTTGCTTTTCCATGTGCCCTGATTTTTTCCGTGCTTTCCAAGAAGTTTGATACCGATTTTCTGATCAAAATCTGCATCGCAGCTTACACCGGAATTGCACTCTTCGCCATCCAGCTTGATAAGCAATGGGAGTTCTGGCTGCTCGCTGTTCTTGTCGGTATGTTCCAAGGCGCGATTCAGGCACTCTCCCGCTCTTACTTCGCCAAGATCATCCCTGCGGAGAAATCCGGAGAATACTTTGGTATATACGATATCTGCGGAAAAGGAGCCTCTTTCATGGGAACCACACTGGTCGGACTGGTTGCCCAGATTACCAATGTAGCAAATGCTGGTGTTGCAATCATTTCCGTGATGTTTATCATCGGATATGTTCTTTTCTGCAAAGCCGCAAAACTAAACAAAGCGTGATTAGCGATGATTTCTGGTAATTATTTATAATTTGCCAGCTTTTTCCAAAGAAATATGATTTTTTTGCACAAAAATATGGAAATATGAGCAAAAAAATTGTATAATATATTGCATCAAGCGAAAGAGAGGGTTCACTTATGAAGCAAAATAATATGTTAGCAATGATTTTGGCTGGTGGACGTGGTTCCCGTCTTCATGACCTGACCAATAAAGTGGCAAAACCGGCCGTCTCATATGGTGGGAAGTACCGTATCGTTGATTTTCCCCTCAGTAACTGTGCAAACAGCGGAATCGATGTTGTCGGTGTTCTGACACAGTACGAATCCGTTCTGCTGAACAGCTACGTAGCTGCAGGCGGCAGATGGGGACTTGACGCAAAAGATAGCGGTGTTTTTGTACTTCCACCACGTGAGAAAGCGGATTCCAATCTGGATGTTTACCGTGGAACTGCTGATGCCATTTCCCAGAACATTGATTTCATCGATTCTTATTCTCCAGAATATCTTCTTGTACTTTCCGGAGACCATATTTATAAAATGAATTACGCCAAGATGCTTGCCCATCACAGAGCATGTAATGCTGATGCTACGATTGCCGTTATCGAAGTACCGATGAAAGAAGCAAGCCGTTTCGGCATCATGAATACAGACGAAGAAGGCACGATCGTAGAATTCGAAGAGAAACCGCCACAGCCGAAGAGCAATCTTGCTTCCATGGGTATCTACATTTTCAACTGGAAGCTGCTTCGCAAAATGCTGTTGGCAGATATGAAGAATACGGAGTCTAATCACGACTTTGGTAAGGATATCATTCCGACCATGCTGAATGACGGAAGAAAACTGGTTGCTTATAAATTCCAGGGATACTGGAAAGATGTAGGAACCATCGATTCCCTTTGGGAAGCAAATATGGATCTTTTAAATGGAAACGAGCTTGATTTAAGCGATCCGACCTGGAAGATTTATACCGAAGACGTTACAACTCTTCCTCATTACATAGGCGCTGAAGCTAAGATCAACAAGGCTTTCATCACACAGGGCTGTACCATCAACGGCGAAATCACGAACTCCGTTCTTTTCACCGGAGTTAAAGTTGGGGAAGGCGCCAAGATTATCGACAGTGTACTGATGCCGGGTGTTGAAGTGGAAGACGGAGCCGTTGTTACCCGCGCTCTGGTTGCCGACGGCATTAAGATCGGCAAACAGGCTGTTGTCGGTTCTGCTGACAGCGAACATATCGAACTGGTAGCAAAACGTGTAAAGGGGGTAGAATAATATGTATAACGCATTTGGAATCGTCACTTCTTCCGGCAGAGATATCTGGGTAGAGGGACTTCAGGACTATCGTCCAATCGGTTCGTTCTCTTTTCTCGGAAGATATCGAGTAATAGACTTTGCAATTTCTAATATGAGTAACAGTGACATTGACCGCATCCAGGTATATATCAGAAGAAAACCTCGTTCTCTTGTCGAACATCTCGGAAGTGGACGCCAATACAATATCAACTCAAAACGCGGCAATCTGCAGATCCTGTTTTCCGAGGATGGTGCTGAGCACAGTATCTATAACACGGACATCGCCATGTTTATGGAGAACCTGGAATGCATTCAGAGAATGCATCATCCATATGTAGTCATCGCACCGAACTACATGGTATACACTGCAAACTATGATACTCTGCTTCAGAATCATATAGATTCCGGTGCGGACATCACAGTTCTGTACCATTCAGTTGATAATGCAAAAGAAGCATTCCTGAACTGCAATACTTTGAACCTGAACCGTCAGAAAGGTGTTCTTTCTATCGAGAAGAATCACGGTAATGCTAAGAACAGAAATATTTTCATGGATACATATATTATGAAGAAAGATTTGTTTATCGAGCTCGTACAGAAAGCTCACAAACTTTCTTCTATGTACACACTGGCTGACATCGTCAGTGCAGAATGTGAAGAACTGGATGTGCGCGGAATTTCTCATCGCGGTTATTTTGCTTCCATCACAGATTTCAAGAGCTACTATGATGCTAACATGTCGTTGATCGACTACAAATCAGCAATGAGCCTTTTTGATGAGGACTGGCCGATCTACACACGTACCAATGACTCCTGCCCGACGAAGTATCTTGAAACAGCAAGCGTGAAATCCTCTGTTGTTTCCAACGGTTGCCTGATCGAAGGTACGATCGAGAATTCAATTCTCGGACGTGGATGCGTCGTGAAACCTGGTGCTGTTGTAAAGAATTGTGTGGTATTCCCAGGTGTTGTAATCGCAGAAAACGTACATCTTGAGAATTTGGTTGTTGACCGGAGAGCACAAGTGATTCATGCAAAAGAAATCATTGCTCCGGCTGATCATCCGGGATATATCAAACGTGAAGATACTCTTTAATAAGGGAACACAAAGCGGAGCATATCTGACCGGTATGCCCCGCTTTTATAATTGATTATTTTATTCTCCAAAGATCATTTCGAATGCCACCTGTATTCCCAAAATAAGCGAATCCTTCTCTATATATTCCTCTCTTGTATGTGCACCATGTCCATAGTAACATCCCACACAGACCGAAGGGATTCCCATTGAAAGCGGAATATTACAGTCGGTAGAACCGCAGTTCTGCTCCGGATTCTTTCCGATCACGTTTTTTACTGCCTTCATTGCTTTTTCCGTCAGCCTTTCCTGCCTGGCCGCATCCACACCTTTGCCACACGGGCGAAGTCCGATCACCTCATATTCTATATCCAGCCCTTTATCTTTCTCTTCCCGTATCGTCTTCTCAAAATACTGTTCCATCATCTGCAAATGTTCACTGGTATCGGAACGGAATTCATACAGTATCTCCGCATTCTGGGCAATCACATTCACCCCGGTTCCCCCGGAGATCAATCCCACATTATAGGTTGTCTTCCCGCCTTCCGGCACTTGAACGCGATAGAGCTTCTCGATGATTCCGGCCATTTTCTCGATTGCGTTATCTTTTCCGAAATCTCCGAAAGAATGTCCGCCTTCTGTGGCTATCCGGATTCGGTACCGTTTTGAGCCGACCGCGCGGTTTACAATTTTGTCAAGTTCACTGTCAAATGTACAGAAATTCCGGATTCGTTCTCCGTAACCCCGGCAGATTGCTTTAACTCCTTTCAGATTTCCAAGTCCCTCTTCTCCAGAATTGCATACCAGCAGCATGCCCGCCGCTCCGTTCTTCTTCTGTTGCTCTCCGAATCCTTTCTGTTCCTTTTCCCATTCACCGTTTCTGATCTTACCTGCAATATATTTTGCCGCCATCAAAAGACAAACCACACAGGCTGTATCATCTCCGATTCCCGGACAATAGATTTTCCCGTCACATTCTGTTAACGGAAGCGCTTCCGTATCAGGAAACACCACATCCAGGTGTGCCATATACACATCGATTTCTTCCGCTTGATGGATATCGACCGGGTATATCACATTGAACGCTTCATCCATATACACCCCTTGTGCCCCCTGCCTTTCCAGCCAGTCACGGCAGAACTTTGCACGCTTCTCCTCCTGATTCGAAGGTGCCGGAATCTGCGCCAGTTCTTTCAGAAGTTCAAGTGCTTCTTCTTCATGATCCTGAATAAACTCCCTCATCTCTTCACTCAACATATTTTCTCCTCCTTCGCTAACCTGCATTTCCCATACGTTCCGATATGATCACCCCAGTCATTGTGAGCACCGTTCCTGCTGCTGACATCCATGTGATCTTCTCATGCAGGACAACAATCGATGTAATGATCGTGATGACCGGAATCAGATAAATATAAACACTGGTCTTAATCGCTCCCAGAATTTCCACTGCCCGGTTCCATGTCACAAAGCAGACTGCACATGCGCCTACACTCAGATATAATAAATTCAGCAGATTTCCGGGAGTTCCAAATTGCACCGCCTTGACATTAAATCCGAAAACAAATGCCAGCGGAAGCATCATCAGGATGCCGTAAAAGAACATCCTTCTGGTGGCAGGGATCACCGGATACCCGAAGTCTCCCGCCTTTCTGGCCAGAATCGCATAAAGCCCCCACATCATCGCAGCCACCACACTCAGCATGTCCCCTGCAAAATTAAGCCGGACACCATCTTGTCCACTGAAACTAATCATCGCAATTCCTACGATTGCGAAAACAAATCCGACAAAAAAGCTTTTCTTCAATTTCTCATCTTTCAAAAACAGGTGCGCACTGATGCCGATAAAAAATGGTGAGATTGAAGTGATGACTCCCACATTTGACGCCTGCGTATAGAGAAGCGCTACATTTTCAAACAGATAATACAGACAGATTCCCGTAAGTCCGGCACCTGCAAAATACAGCTCATGCTTTCTATCCGTCACTTCCACTTTCCGTGGACTCATGATCCACAAAATGATATATCCGATCACAAATCTTAAAAGCAGCAATTCGATCGGTGAAAAATCTTCAAGCAGTATCTTGCTTGAGATAAAAGTCGTTCCCCAGATAACGACTGAAATTGCTGCCATGATATGTCCGGTAAATTGTTTCTTTTCCATGAACTTCTCTCTTTCATTATCACAATTCTAAAATGATTCCGAAAAACATTTTTCTGATTTCCGCCCCATTTCTATCTAGTATAATACATTTTCTTCCGCATGACCACCAATAAAATGGGCGATCTGGAAATTACTCCAGATCAGCCATGTATTTCTGATAATATTCCATTGTAAATTCTTTCGAAAAGACTCTGGAATAATAATAACCCTGTATCATTCTCATGGCATCTTCTCTTGTCATTCTGAGTGACCGTTTCAGCTGACTGCTTCCCTGCTTCTGCTTCATCTCCAGCATTGCATAATTGCTGTCCGGATCGTAACACCGCAGCCGAATCTTCCTTCTACATTCCACCCCGCCTGCTTTTCAAAATAATCGTCG
The DNA here is from genome assembly GCA_022774325.1 of bacterium. Lineage (GTDB taxonomy): Bacteria > Bacillota > Clostridia > Lachnospirales > Lachnospiraceae > Allocoprococcus. Next base: position 59,258 of record JALFNN010000045.1, read on the forward strand.
TCATAGACTGTGTCAAAATATAGAGAACGAATCATATAACCATTTGTTCCATTGTGTTCATCCTGTATAAGCACCTGTTCCAACTGGTGGCTCTTTTTAATGAATTCTTCAACATTAATAAGAAATTTCTTCTCTTCACGAAATACTCGATTCAATTGCATCCTCCTGTTCAGCCTGTCCTAAAACGCAACTCACCACCTGTAGTAGTGGGAGTCTTGTCTTCTTTCAAAACAAAAAGCCGGCTGCAACCCATTTCGTTGCAGCCAGCCTATCATACATCATTTCTTGCTTAGACGCTTAGCTTTCCGTCCCTGCCTTTCAGCAGGTTTGGCAATCAATTGATGCGATTATTATACATCATATTTTTCAATTACGTCAACATTCATCATCTTTTTTTCACATGTTTCTTCCACACACTTTTCACGCGTTCTTTGTCACCATCCAAATATCTTTTATTTTCCCGGACACTTCTTATCAGCCATCTGTTATAATAAATACATATTATTCTATTATATTGATACCGGAAAGGAAACGCTTATGATTAAAATACCCGAGAAATACTTTGATATCTTTTGTACGATCGGCTCACAGAAGACCTATCAAAAAGGCGAATTTATCTATCTTCAAAATGATTCCGCCGACTATTTATACCTGATTCTATCAGGCAGAGTCCGCGTATATACCCTTTCTTCTTCCGGGCGTGAAACGACTCTGGAGATTCTGGAAAAAGGCCGTATATTCGGCGAATCCTCTTTTCTGAGTGATCATGTTCGCCCAACCAGTGTTGCCGCAGTTACCGAGGTACGCCTTGCCACTTGTCTGGTCTCCGACCTGATCCCACTGCTGCGCGAAACGCCCGAATTGATGGTTCTCCTTTTCCAGCATTTAAGCGAGACGTGTAATCATCTTTCAAGACAGATATACCGCCTCACCAACTACGACAGCCGAAAACGCATTGCAAGTTTTCTGTTGGAAGAGACGGCTTCCCCCAACCGGGACAAAGGAATTCTGGACAATGTCCTTCCTTATACACACGCCGAAATCGCAGAAACTCTGGGTCTGAACCGGGTAACCGTATCAAGGGTTCTTTCCGCTTTTGCCGATCAGGGCCTTCTGAAAAGCCACTATGGTAAAATTATGATCACCGATCGGAACGGTTTATATCAAATCCTCAAAAACGGAGCTTATTTGTAGCATACGCTACAGTTTTCCGGACACATTACTTTTATAATAGTGCCCGGAGGTAAAAAATATGAAAAATAAATTTATTTCTTATATTATGATCATTTTCGGCGGGACCCTGACCGCTGCCGCATTTGGCCTTTTCGTCCTTCCACAGGGCTTTGTGGCAGGCGGTGTGACCGGTCTTTCCGTCATACTGTCTGGTTTTATGAACCTGCCTTTATCCTGGATCGTACTCGCCATCAACCTGATTCTTTTTGCACTGGGATGGATCTTTGCCGGAAAAGAGTTCATTTTCAAGACTCTGATCATGACCTTTCTGTTCCCGACTCTTCTTGAACTATTCGGCAGAATCACAATATTCGACGCGCTGTCCGCCGACCCTTTCCTGAGCAGTCTGCTCGCAGGCTGTCTCTTAGGTATCGGCTCCGGTCTGATTCTCCGTGCAAATGGTTCCAGCGGCGGTTTTGATATTTTAGGAGTCGTCCTCAACAAAAAATTCCAGATTCCGGTATCTTCAGTCATGTACGTCTGTGATTTCGTGATCATTTTGTATCAATCCGTATCCAAACCGCTTCTTTCAACGGTTTACGGAATTGTCGTCATTCTGTGCAGCAGCATCATGGTAAACAAAATCATCACACAGGGTGAATCCAAAGTACAGCTGTTGATTTTCTCAAAAGAACGCGAGACGATCCGTGAACATCTGCTGAAGACATTTGATACCGGAGTTACATTATTAAATGCTGAAAGCGGATATCAAAAAGAGAAAGCAAAAGTCATACTGACTATTCTGCCTTATAATAAAGTCAGTTCTGTTAAGAAAATGATTTATACGGTAGACCCCTATGCTTTTACGGTGATTAATGGGGTAAATTATGTGGGCGGACGCGGATACAGCATCCGGAGGTAGGCACCTGCGGATGCTGCATTCACGTCCTTTTACCAAAGGCCACATCTTCTGTTTTATACTTCCTTTTCTTTTGGAAGTGCAATATTCAAAACAATCGCAATAATCGCAGCCGGTACAATTCCGGATCCGCCGAACACAAGCTGAAGTGCCTGCGGCAGCTGCGATAAAATGCCGCTGTTCACACCAATTCCATATCCCAATCCCAATGCAACCGATACGATAGTAATATTCCGCATCGTCAACGTCTCTTTTGTTATAAGCTGAATACCACTAATGACAATGGATGAGAACATCATAACAGCTGCACCTCCCAGGACACTCTGCGGCATAATGGAGATCAGCGCTGCCAGTTTCGGGAACAGTCCGCAAAGAATCAAAAATAACGCACCGATTGCAAGAGCACCGCGGTTTACGATCTTCGTCATCGTTACCAGACCGACATTCTGGCTGAAAGAAGTATTCGGAAGCACTCCAAAAAGCGCTGCGAAACTGGAGCCGACTCCGTCACATACCACACCTCCGGAAAGCTCACTGTCTGTCGCCTCTCTTCCCATTCCGCCTTCCATAACACCGGAAATATCGCCGACCGTCTCCACGGCCGTCACAACGAACATGATCAGGACAGGAATAATCGCACGAAGATCAAATCTCAACTTTACCGGGAGCAAAGACGGCAGTGCGATCCATTCTGCCTGCGCTACTTTATCCCAATTCAACACCCATGCCTTCGTATACTCCACACCCTCAGCATTGACAGCGGTGTGCGGAAGTACAGCTCCCATGATGGCCGCTGCTATGTAACCTACGATAATTCCAATTAAAATGGAGGACGCGCTGGTCATTCCGGTCGTTCCATGTTTAAGGATAATAATCACCACCAGCACAAGGAATCCCAGAAGCAGATTCTCTACAGAACCAAAGTCGTTCGCATTATTTCCTCCTCCAAATGAATTGACACCCACTCCGATCAATGACAATCCGATGGAAAGTACTACCGTTCCGGTCACGACTGCCGGGAAGAATTTTCTCAAAGGTTTGATCAAAAATCCAAGCACACTTTCAAACAAACCGCCCAGAACAGAGGCTCCCATGATGGCACCATACGCAGCTGCACCGCCTCCCATGACACCTACCACACTATTAAATACTCCTATGAATCCGGAACTGGTACCCATGATGATCGGCACCTTCCCTCCGATTGGTCCGATTGCATAAAGCTGAACCAGCGTGACAATACCAGCCACGATCATTGCATTCTGCAGCAGTTCTACCTGAAGATCCGCAAATTCAGCACCTACCAGCCCACATGCTCCCGTAATAATAAGCAGCGGCGTAAGGTTACCTACAAACATTGCCAAAACATGTTGAAGTCCCAACGGAATTGCTTTTTTAAGAGGAAGTTTCCCATAAAAATCATACTCCGCTCCTTTGTTTTCTACATTATTCACTTTACTCTCTCCTTACTTATGTAAATATATTACTTTTCTATAATAGTATATCATTGTCAAATACGCAAGAACTGAGTCAAATAAATATTTTTCGATTATTTCATACAATCGGAAAAGCGCATATGCCAAACTCCATATGTATGTCAAAAACTCCCACGCAAAATAAGTGCAATGGAAGTTCCTTTTTTAACTATTTAATTTCTTATTCCTATCACCAACAGTGTACAACTTCTGAGCGATAGCCGCCTGTTGGGTTTAAGGTGGATGGAAGGACACTTAAAACAAATTCCTTTCAACCACCTACTCCTGCTTCATCTGAAGAAGAAAATCTCCGATCAATTCATAAAAAGTCACCTCTATCCGGCAAAACCAAATAAATTCGAATTTACTTTCTTCTCTCATACTCCGCAATCAGTAACGGCTGAATCAACGGATAAGTCCATTCATCTGGTAATTCATCCAGCAGGACCACCTTTTCCATTTCACTGTGCAATTTTTCTTCAAACTCTGTTATATCTGCAAAATACAGCATTCCATATGTTTCTTCGCCTGTATCATTTACTCTATTTTTCCCTGTAACAGAATATACGCAAATGGGGGTTATTGAAAACTCAAGTGCCCCAGTTTCTTCTTTCAGCTCTCTCCTGGCTGTATCTTCAATTAACTCTCCAGCTTCTCTATGACCACCTGGTACTTCATAAGTATCTCTATCTCTATGTTTACAAAACACCCATTTACTATTTGATTTGGAAATTATAACAGCAAATTTCAACAAATCATCATCAATCTTATCATAAAACTTAACTAGCATTTTTCTCCTTTATCTTTCACATAAAACCAGAATACCTTCTCCATCAATTCTGCTTATTATTTCTCTTATAGTTGTAATCTCCTCACTTTTGACAAGGTTGACCTTTTTCGGTTGCTCAAACTGATAGCACTCTTTAATCAATTTGCAGACCGTATCATCTACGCCTGCTTTTTGTTTCCGCCATAAGTACCTCCGTGATATTTTATCTTATTTGCTCTGCACCTACCACCTATCACAATCCCCTGGTCAATTCAAATCTTTCTCATATTAGATTTCTCATCATCAAATGTATTCAAAAATTCCCTGAATAGCATCAGATACGTTAATCATTTCTGAAATTGGCAATCTATCTACTTTCTTGTAACCACGAAGCGACATATCTAACAACGCAAGTTTTTCACATTGTATATAGCCTTCATTTTCTTCTGTATCCATCCATATATGAAGAGGACCCGGAGTAGAATTTTTAATAATTGGACATCCAATTATTTCACCACTAGTATTAAAAAAATCCTTACTAACCACCAATACGGGATGTTTTATTTTTTCAATCTTGAGAATATCTCCTTGATGTAAAAATTCCATTACCATACCTCTCTTCCGGCAGGTTCACCCCAATCATATTCGCCATCAAGCATTAGCTTTCCATCAAACTCAGCGGCTCTCTCTTCCAAAGTTTTATGACGAAATGGTTTCACCAAAGTGATTACACCATTTGATACCGTGACATCCAAAAACTCATTCAATGTGACTCCTGCACTTCTCAACACTTCTTTTGGCAATCTAATTCCTTGACTATTTCCCCATTCTTTTACCTGTGCTTGCATATAGATACCTCCTTATGCTTAGTATATACATAGTATATACTAAATAACAGAAAATATCAATTAAATTCTCTTGATAGCAATAAATGTGCAGATAAATATGTTTGTAACGAAATGCTGATTTCATTCTAATATGCTTCTTTGTAGATGAAGGAAATGCACTTAAAAACGTTTTCTGTATACGCGGGATGGTTCTCCATTGATATCGTTCATCATTTACAAGGAGCAACACTTTCACATTTTCGCCTACATAGGCGGGAGTCATCCCTCATCTGATAGATCTATTTCATAGCCACAAATTTTGCATCTTCTTCATCGAAATAGTCATCCATATTACTGCTAAATCCGCTTGCCTTCCAAGCTTGTTCAAATGTAATATCTTTTATATTACTCAAGAAGACAAATGTGCTGTCTTTAGTTGAATTATTCATTCTACCTGTAATTTCCAATCTATATTGGTATGTATAATCGTCTGTTTTCCAAGTCTCGTCACTCATTTCATAATACCTGACCATAGTAACCAGCTTATCATTTTCAAAATATTCTTCAACGAATTCTGAGTTCGTCACCTCATAAGTCTTGATTACAGATGGTTCTGTTTGAGCGGAAGCAGGTTTCGTCCATTCACCTGTATCAACATTCTTTTGTAACACAAGTTCATATCCACCATCTGCACGACAAAAATAGATTTCTGCATCATTTTCATCCAAGTCTAATTCAAATTCGCTTTTTGCACCAAATGAACTATTAAGTCCTCCAAAAGTTGAAAAAAAAGTAAGGTAATGTGGTTTTACCCCACCACCACCATCCTTAAAACCTCTTATATATCCCATAGACGACATAACCCCGACATTGAAATTCAACTTTTTTCCATCTTCTGATACGGAATATTCAGTTAATACCACATCTGTTCTCCTTCTAAATCCCGCTCCAATAAAAAAGGATAAAACCAGTACACCTATGACTATTATTGTAACAATAACTATCTTCTTTTTCTTCATACGAGGAACCCTCCCGACTTATATTTATCTATTGATTATCGAAGAAATAACCGGTTTCTCTTCTCTATCCAATAGTGGTGTCATCCCACCAGCATTTCCACTTGCGTGAAAGACATAGTTTACACCACAGACTTTTTCCTTATTCATAAACCTTCCTCTCTTTATCAAATTCTTGAATGTGATATAGTGTAATTTTACCCTCTCCACCATTACGGCTGAAAAATAACTTTTCCAGAATATAACCGTGAATTTTAATTATCAATTACGGCTGCAATACACCTTTTGTTATTTGTAACCGTTTGATTCATTTAAATTTACGGCTGTAATCAAATTTTTGTATTCTGAGCCGTTTGATTTGCCTATATTCCACGGCTACAATCAAGATTTCTGTATCTCGAGCCGTTTTGTTCCTTTATTTCTACAGTTACATACCTATTCTTTCATATTATAGCCGTTCCGCGCTGTAAAATCCATCCCATACTAATAAATCTATTCTAATAATAAATCCACTTCTCGCCCGGCGCACCACTTAAAAAGATCCCCTGGACTTTTTTGACGTATGCATGACAAAAAAACTCCCATCACACGATAAGTGAAATGGGAGTTTTTTTATTAACTAATTAATTTCTTTATACCTGTCACCAGCGGTGCATTACTTCTGAGCGATAGCAGCCTGTGCTGCAGCCAGACGTGCGATCGGTACACGGAATGGTGAGCAAGATACATAGTCAAGACCGATCTTGTTGCAGAATTCTACAGAAGACGGATCTCCACCGTGCTCTCCACAGATACCGATGTGAAGCTTCGGATTAACCGGTTTTCCTAAGTTAATAGCCATTTCCATTAACTTACCAACGCCATTCTGATCAAGTTTAGCAAACGGATCATTCTCGAAGATCTTAGCATCATAGTATGCGTTCAGGAACTTACCAGCGTCATCACGTGAGAAGCCGAATGTCATCTGTGTCAAGTCGTTTGTACCGAAGCAGAAGAAGTCAGCTTCTTTAGCGATCTCATCAGCTGTAAGAGCAGCTCTTGGGATCTCGATCATAGTACCTACTTCGTATTCAAGGTCGATGCCTGCAGCAGCGATTTCTGCGTCTGCAGTCTCAACAACGAATTTCTTAACGTATTTTAACTCTTTGATCTCGCCAACCAGCGGAATCATGATTTCCGGTTTAACTGCCCAATCCGGATGAGCTTTTTTAACATTGATAGCTGCACGGATAACAGCCTTTGTCTGCATCTTAGCGATTTCCGGATAAGTTACAGCAAGACGGCATCCACGATGTCCCATCATTGGGTTGAATTCATGCAGAGAATCGATAATAGCTTTGATCTGCTCTACAGTCTTACCCTGAGCATCAGCAAGTTTCTTGATATCTTCTTCTTCTGTCGGAACGAATTCATGAAGCGGCGGATCAAGGAAACGGATAGTAACCGGATTTCCTTCCAGTGCTTCGTAAAGTGCTTCGAAGTCTCCCTGCTGTTCCGGAAGGATTTTCTCAAGTGCAGCTTCTCTTTCTTCTACAGTCTCAGCACAGATCATTTCACGGAATGCATCAATTCTGTTTCCTTCGAAGAACATATGCTCTGTACGGCAAAGTCCGATACCTTCTGCTCCAAGTTCACGAGCTTTCTTAGCATCTGCCGGTGTATCAGCATTTGTACGAACTTTCATTGTTCTGTATTTGTCAGCCCATCCCATGATTCTTCCGAATTCGCCTGCGATCGTAGCATCAACAGTCGGGATGATTCCATCATAGATGTTACCTGTAGATCCATCAAGAGAGATCGGATCTCCTTCATGGAATTCTTTTCCGCCTAATGTGAATTTCTTGTTTTCTTCATCCATTGTGATATCGCCGCATCCGGATACACAGCAGGTTCCCATACCACGAGCTACTACGGCAGCGTGAGATGTCATACCACCACGAACTGTCAGGATACCCTGAGCAGATTTCATACCTGTAATATCTTCCGGTGAAGTTTCAAGACGTACAAGAACAACTTTTTCTCCTCTTGCAGCCCATTCAACAGCGTCATCAGCTGTAAATACGATCTTACCGCAGGCAGCTCCAGGAGAAGCTCCAAGTGCTTTTGCCATTGGTGTAGCAGCCTTAAGTGCTGCAGCATCAAACTGCGGATGAAGCAGTGTATCCAGGTTACGAGGATCGATCATTGCAACTGCCTCTTCTTCTGTTCTCATTCCTTCATCAACAAGATCACATGCGATCTTCAGAGCAGCCTGAGCGGTTCTCTTACCGTTACGTGTCTGAAGCATGTACAGTTTACCATGTTCAACAGTAAACTCCATATCCTGCATATCTCTGTAGTGTGTTTCCAGCGTCTTGCATACTTCTTTGAACTGTTTGAATGCTTCCGGGAATTTCTCTTCCATTTCAGAAATGTGCATTGGTGTACGAACACCGGCAACAACGTCTTCACCCTGAGCATTTGTAAGGAATTCTCCGAACAGTCCGTTATTTCCTGTAGCCGGGTCACGTGTAAATGCAACACCTGTACCACAGTCATCACCCATGTTACCGAATGCCATCATCTGTACGTTAACAGCAGTTCCCCATGAATACGGGATATCGTTATCACGACGATATACGTTAGCTCTCGGGTTGTCCCAAGAACGGAATACGGCTTTGATTGCTCCCATTAACTGTTCCTTCGGATCAGACGGGAAATCAGCACCGATTTTTTCTTTATATTCAGCTTTGAACTGATTAGCAAGTTCTTTCAGATCGTCTGCTGTAAGTTCAACGTCCTGTTTAACGCCTCTTTCAGCTTTCATCTTGTCGATCAGTTCTTCGAAGTATTTCTTACCTACTTCCATAACTACATCTGAATACATCTGGATAAATCTTCTGTAGCAGTCCCAAGCCCAACGAGCATTGCCGGACTTTTCAGCAAGTACAGCGACAACTTCTTCGTTCAGACCAAGGTTCAGGATTGTATCCATCATACCTGGCATAGATGCTCTTGCACCAGAACGAACTGAAACAAGAAGAGGATTCTCTTTGTCACCGAATTTCTTTCCTGTGACTTCTTCCATCTTTGTGATAGCTTCCATGATCTGTGCCATGATTTCATCATTGATCTGTCTTCCGTCTTCATAGTACTGTGTACAAGCTTCTGTTGTGATTGTGAAGCCCTGAGGTACCGGAAGTCCTAAAGCGGTCATTTCAGCAAGGTTGGCACCTTTTCCACCAAGCAGGTTTCTCATGGTAGCGTTACCTTCTGTAAACATGTAAACCCATTTTGTTGCCATTTTACTTTTCCTCCTCGTATTTGATTGAAAAAATAGATGTATATAAAACATGAAAAGCACGACTTTACAAACTGAATAAAGCCGTCGCTCCCCTTATCTTATAACCCCAATCATGCGGTTTTCCGCACTAATATTGTAAAGGTTTTGGTAAAATTCGTCAAGCGTTTTTCC
>JALFNN010000040.1 GCA_022774325.1 bacterium
AACACCCTGTAAAATCTTGATTCTCCCGGGAATCTATCAGCTGGTCAACGATGAAGTCAGTGTATCCATGCTCCGCGAGGTTCAGATTGAGGACTTGCTTGGAAGAGAGCCGGTCAATCTCGAGATGGATGAAATCATGGAATATGTTCAGGGCAAAATCGTACTGGTTACAGGAGGCGGAGGATCGATCGGAAGTGAAATCTGCCGACAGGTGGCACTGCACAATCCGGGACTTTTGGTTATCCTGGATATCTATGAAAACAATGCCTACGATGTACAGAACGAACTCCTTGCAAAATATCCGGACATGAACCTGAAGGTTTTGATCGGGTCTGTGAGAAATAGAAAACGGATCGATTCCATCTTTGAACAGTATCGTCCGGAACTGGTTTTCCACGCTGCAGCACACAAACATGTGCCTCTTATGGAAGACAGCCCGAATGAGGCGATTAAAAATAATGTATCCGGGACCTGGATCGTGGCCCGCGCTGCAGATGCGTATCGGGCGAAGAAGATGGTTCTGATCTCTACCGATAAAGCAGTGCGCCCGACAAACATTATGGGAGCGTCAAAAAGAGTATGCGAGTTGATCGTGCAGAGCTTTGCACAGAATTCGCAGACAGAATATACGGTCGTGCGTTTTGGAAATGTACTGGGAAGCAACGGAAGCGTTGTCCCATTGTTCCGAAAGCAGATCGAAGAGGGAGGTCCGGTGACGGTGACTCATCCGGAAGTGATCCGGTATTTTATGACGATCCCGGAAGCCGTGAACCTTGTCCTGCAATGCGGCGCCCTTGCAAAAGGAGGAGAAATCTTCATCCTGGATATGGGGGAACCCGTTAAAATCATAGAACTGGCTGAAAAGATGATTCGTTTATCCGGATACGAACCGAATGTGGACATTCAGATTAAATTTACAGGACTGCGCCCTGGCGAAAAACTGTATGAAGAACTTCTGATTGATGAGGACAATCTGAAAAAGACGGATAAAGACCGCATTTTCGTTGCCCAGCAGACGGGTGTCGATTCTGCAAAAATACAGGAGACCGTCCAGAAACTGATCGAAGAAGCATACGACGAGACGCAGGACATGCGCTCTTATATCAAAGAATTGGTACCGGAATATGCTCCGCAGGGAATTGTAGAAGAATAGAGAGATACGTATTTAGGGGATGAGGGTGGCTATGAAAACGGAAGAAAGACATCAGAAGAATCCGTATCATAAGCTTACGGAATATCAGAAACGTTACATGAAGGTGAAGGATATATTGGACAGAGTACTAGCTATCATAGGACTTTGTATATTATCACCACTGTTTCTGATCATAATCGTTATGTGTAAATCAGAAGATGGATGGAAGGCACCAGTCTTTTTCTCACAGAAAAGGGTAGGCATTCACAAAACGCATTTTCAGTTGTATAAATTCCGCAGTATGAAACTGGATACGCCGCACGACACTCCGACCCATCTGCTCGCGAATCCGGAACAGTACATAACCAAAGTTGGGAAAATACTGAGGAAAACTTCACTCGACGAATTGCCGCAGCTTTGGAATATCGCCAAAGGCGATATGGCTGTCGTCGGACCGCGCCCGGCACTTTGGAATCAGTTTGATCTGATTGAAGAGCGGGACAGATTCGGCGTGCATCAGATTAAGCCGGGACTTACCGGCTGGGCACAGATCCACGGGCGGGATGAACTGGAAATCAGAGAGAAAGCTAAGTTAGATGGGTATTATTTGAGGCATTTAGGATTTGTAATTGATATAAAATCCTTTCTTGGAACGATTGTCTCCGTGGTTAAGAGCGATGGGGTTGTAGAAGGTGGTACCGGGGCAATTCGTGGGAAGGGAGAAGAGAAGCAATAATAGCAGTTTGCAACAGCACGCTTACATGTATGCGTGCTTGGATTGGTGATAGAAATGAAAAAAGTACTGTTTGTTGCGACAGTGGTTCGCTTACATATCAATATGTTTCATAAGCCATATATTCGCTGGTTTCATGAACAGGGCTGGCAGGTGGATGTGGCGGCCAATAATGATTATGACAATAAAGAGGAATGTATCATTCCCTGTTGTGATCATTTTTACTGTATTCCGTTTGAGAGAAACCCGATTAAGATCAGAAATCTGGAGGCTTACAAGCAATTCAAGAAGTTGTTAGACGGAGAGAAGTATGACATTGTACATTGCCATACCCCGATGGGCAGCGTTATCACTCGTTTGGCGGTATCCAGTGCAAGAAAACATGGAACAAAGGTGATTTACACAGCGCACGGTTTCCATTTTTACAAAGGTGCTCCAGCACTGAATTGGTTGGTGTACTATCCGATAGAAAGAATTCTTGCACATCGGACGGACCTGCTGATCACGATGAATGATGAAGACTATACCCGTGCAAAAAAGTTCCCTGCAAAGCGTGTGGAGAAAGTACATGGTGTGGGGCTGGATTTAAATAAATTTGTTAGATCGACACCAGAAGAAAAAGAAAAAATCCGAAAGGCATTAAAGCTGGGGGCGGATGATATATTTGCTATTTCCGTTGCACAGCTGATTAAGAGAAAAAATCATATTGTCTTGATTCGTGCCGTAGCAGAATTGCAGAATCCGAAATTCCATTTGTTTATCTGTGGGGATGGTGCTCAGGAGAACGAACTGAAAATGGAAGCAAAGAAGCTGGGAATCTGGAAGCAGGTTCATTTCTTGGGATTTCGTAAGGATGTATACAAGATCTGCAGCAGTGCTGATTTGTTTTTATTTGCTTCGTTACAGGAGGGACTCCCAGTTGCAATTATGGAAGCGATGGCTTGCCGGCTACCCATCATTGCATCAAGAATCAGAGGAAATACTGATCTCATTGATGAAGGAAAAGGCGGCTATTTGGTAGAGGCAAAGGATGTTCAAGGCTTTGTAGATGCAATTCAGACGGCGATCAGTGACAAGGAAAGACTAATAGAAATGGAAGCATACAATTACTTGAAGATTCAGAACTACGGAGAAGAGGCAGTTTTGAAAGAAATGTCTGCTTTATATCAGAGTATGATATAAATGGAGGTGCAACAGATCATGTTTCAATGGTATTTGTTTGTTTTGATTTTTGCGGTAGGACTGTTTGCAAATATGACCAGACAGACGTATACCGTGAATTCTTATGGACAAAGAGAACAGCGGTATGGATGGATACCCGTTTTAATCATATTAGTGCCCCTTATTTATTTGGCTGGTACTCGTGACGATATGAGGTTTGGGGATACTTCTGCGTATAGAATAGGATTTCACGCTATGCCTTCTTCTTTGAATGGACTTGTGGGTTATTTTACAGATTCTTCTAAAGATAGAGGTTTCACCATTTTCACAGTTTTTCTTAAATCTTTTATAGGTGAAAACGATGTCCTTTATTTTTTGATTATTGCAACAATTTGCTTGACCTGCGTGTTTTATGTATATAAAAAGTATTCCTGTAACTTTATAATTACTACCTTCTTATTCATAGCTTCTGCAGACTATATTCAGTGGACTTATAACGGAATACGTCAGTTTTTGGCGGTATCTTTGATATTTGCATGTACCGGACTTTTGCTAAAACGAAAATACGTTCTTGTTATTGCTGTTATTTTGTTAGCGTCTACAATACATGCGTCTGCATTGATTATGTTGCCTATTGTGTTTATTGTGCAGGGAAAGCCTTTCAACAAGAAAACAGTTCTGTTTCTGTTTGCGATGTTGATGGCGATTGGATTTATTGATCAGTTTACGGATATTATTACCAATATTATGGAGAATACACAGTATAGTGGAGAAATCGACCAGTTTTTAAGTACCGAAGGAACTAGTATACAGAGAGTCCTTGTATACTCAATGCCAGCGTTTATCGCAGTATTGTTTAGAAAAAGGATAGAGATGGCGGATAATCAGCTAATTAATATGGCTTCGAACCTGTCAATTGCTACTTTGGGTTTAATGTTTCTGAGCGCCTTCTCAAGTGGACTGTTTTTGGGGCGTCTCGGGATTTATACTTCGCTCATTAATTATATTCTCCTACCTTGGGAAATTGAAAATATTTTCACAAAGAGTTCCGCCAAACTGATTTATGCAGTGATGCTTATCTGCTATCTTGCTTTCTATTATTATCAGGTAGTAATTACATGGGGGCTATAAATGGAAAAGGAAAGTAAACCGTTAGTGTCAGTCATTGTACCGGTGTACAATGCTTCCAGTCATTTGACGCAATGTCTGGAAAGCATTTTAAATCAGACTTATGCTGCTCTGCAGGTAATCTGTGTGGACGATCAATCGACAGATTCATCATTGGAAATAATGCGTTCCTATGCGGAGCGTGATCATAGGATAACTGTTTTGACAAAGCAGAATGAAGGAGTTTCTATTGCAAGAAATTATGGCTTGTCTAAGGCAGAGGGAGAATATATTTTGTTCGTAGACAGCGATGATTGGATTGAGTTAAATACCTGTGAAATAGCTGTAAAACACGCCTTAGAGGGTAACTATGATGTTGTCATGTGGTCATATATCAGAGAGCGTCAGGGAGAATCCCATGCAAAAAGAATTTATGACGAAGATGTAGCCTTTGAAAGAGCATCCGATGTGCAAAGCAAACTGCATAGGCGGATGGTGGGGATTTTAGATGCAGAACTGTTCCGACCGGAAGATGCGGACGCTCTTTGTACGGTATGGGGAAAACTATATAAAGCACGGATTATCAAAGAACAGAATATTGAATTTTATGATATCCGTGAGATTGGAACATATGAGGATGGGTTGTTTAATCTGTATTTCTTTAGATATGCAAAAAATGCATTGTTTTTGAATCAGAACTTATATCATTACAGGAGAACGGAAAGTAGCTCCTTAACAACAGCATACAATCCAAAACTGAGGGAGCAATGGGCAAAACTGTTTCAGATTCTGAGATCATATATAGGAAAGCATCAATTGGGCCAGAATTATAGCCAGGCTTTAAACAACAGAATTGCATTGAGTATCATCCCACTAGGAATTAACATCGTTTCCAGTACAGCGGTTGTGAAATCAAAGATTACTGAGATAAAGCAGACTATCACGGATAAAGCTTATTCCGATGCGATTGCAACGCTGAGTATGAGATATTTTCCTATTCACTGGAGAGTGTTTTTTTACTTTGCCAGAAGTAAAAATGCGTGGGGAATTTATCTTATGTTGATGGGTATCCAGAAGATACGAGGTAAATAGTATGGATGAAACGAAGAAAATATCCATTTTAATGGGGATATATAACTGTGAGAGTACATTAAGAGAGGCAGTAGACTCGATTATTGACCAAACATATACAAACTGGAAGTTTATAATTTGTGATGATGGGTCCTCAGATCATTCTTTTTCTGTAGCGAAGGAATATGAGCAAAGTGATCCCACCAGATTTCAAGTGATAAAAAACGAGAAAAATATGGGACTAAATGCGACGCTAAACCGGTGTTTAGCACTGGCCGATGGGGATTATATTGCCAGAATGGACGGCGATGATATTTCTGTCCCGGAGCGGTTTGCAAAAGAGGTTACGATTCTAAACCAACACCCAGAGTATGGACTTGTTAGTTGCCATATGTCGACATTTGACGAAAAAGGAGAATGGGGCTGTATCAAGACATTGGAGATGCCACAAGTAAGGGATTTCGCGACTCATGTACCGATGTTTTGTCATGCGCCATGCATGATCCGGCGGGAAGCTTTTCTGGATGTTGGCGGTTATACGGAGGATAAAAGACTGCTGAGAGTTGAGGACTACCATTTGTGGTATAAATTCTATGCGGCTGGTTATTGTGGCTATAATATTCAGGAAACCTTGTACAAAATGAGAGATGATCGAAATGCCCTTCACAGGCGGACAGTATCAGCTAGGCTGAACGGGATTTATGCTACTTTCGTAGGTTTTAAAATGGTTCATCTCCCGACTTGGATGTACATATATGCTGTAAAGAATGCTGTTGTTGAGCTTATTAAGATACTGTTTCCGGATTGCATCTATGAGTATTTGCATAAAAAGCGGTTGGGAGGAAAACAATGATAAAGGTTTTGTTTTTGATTCCAAATTTAGGGCATGGCGGTGCAGAAAAGGTGCTGGTCAACCTAGTCAATCATATGGATTGGAAGAAATTCCAAATCACAGTTATGGCTTTATATGACGAAGGAATAAACCGAGCATCGCTTGCACAACACATTGAGTATAAAGCGTGCTTCAAAAGGTCGTTTACAGGTGTGTCCCATTTTTTAAAGCTGCTTTCTCCAGAACAGCTGTATAGACATCTCATTCATGAACACTTTGACATCGTTGTATCTTACCTTGAAGGACAGACTGCAAGAATTGTAAGTGGTTGTTGGGATAATGCTGTGAAGCTAGTTTCCTGGATTCATGTTGAGCAGCACACGGCAAAAAACGCTGCAAGAGCTTTCCGGTCAGTCAAAGAAATGAACCAGTGCTACCAAAAGTTTGACCAGACTGTTTGTGTCTCGAAGTTCGTGATGCAGGATTTGTTGTCTATTGTTTCGGTTAAGAACTGCACAGTTTTATACAATACGGTTGAAAGTGAGAGGATACGTACTCTGGCAGATGAAGCCGTGAAAGATGTTACATTTTCTAAGGGTGAATGTAATATCTGCAGTGTTGGAACATTGAAACCCTCTAAAGGATTTGACCGTCTGATCAGAGTTCACGATAGACTGCGGAAAGATGGTTTTCCGGTACATACCTATATTCTTGGGGAAGGTCCTGAAGAAAAGAAATTAAAATCATTGGCTACATTTTTGGGGGATGAAGAAACGATATCTTTTTTGGGCTATCAGACCAACCCTTATAAATATGTGAAAAAATGTGACCTGATGATCTGCAGTTCCTTTGCAGAGGGGTTCAACACAGCAGCTACAGAAGCTTTGATTGTTGGTACGCCGGTTTGTACGGTTGAGGTCTCTGGCATGAAAGAAATGCTTGGGGAGAACAATGAGTACGGTGTTGTTACTGAAAATAATGAAGATGCATTGTATCTAGGAGTGAAATCACTTTTGAGGGATCCGAAACAGTTGGCATATTATAAAATGAAAGCAATCCAAAGAGGCAAGACTTTTAGTACAGAAAATACAGTAGAAAAAGTAGAAAATATGTTAACGCATATTATGGACGATAATCATGATTGAATACTCAGTAATTATTAGGACTACGGGAAAAGCGAGTGAAAAGTATCAAAGACTTTTAGACTCGATAGAAAAGCTGATACCACAACCGCAGGAAATTATTGTAGTTTTACCGGAAGGTGGCCAATATCCGAGTGAAACATTGGGAAAAGAAACGTATTATTTTTCGCCTAAAGGTATGGTTATACAAAGAATGGTTGGTATTGATATGTGTAAAACAAAATATGCATTGATTTGTGATGATGATGTTCAATTTGAATCTGACTTTGTAGAACAGCTCTATGAACCGATTAAAGAAGGATTATGTAGCATTACAGCGGGACCATTATATTCTTTCCTACCGCCTAAGGGAATCAATGCTTTTTTGTGCACCTTGATGGGGAGTGCCATGCCAACAGTATTTCACAAAGATCGTTATATTTCTATTCTACGAACATCTGGTTATTCTTATAATAAAAAGTTGGACGTCAGTAAGAAGTATTATGAAACACAATCAGTGGCATGGACTTGCTTTTTTGCTGACGTGGATGCAATCAAGCAGATTAATTTTATGGATGAAATATGGCTGGATAGCCATGGATATTCTTCATTGGACGACCAGACGATGTTCTATAAAGCCTATCTTAGGGGAATTAAAACAATGGTTGTAGTATCAGCAGAGTATAAACATTTGGATGCTCGGACATCTATAAGGGATAATCGTGATCCAGTACTTTATTCTTTGAGTTTTAATCGTATTGTTTTTTGGCATAGGTTTATATATAAAAAGCAAAGCAATTTATGGCTAAAATTTGTTGCCATTTTGTGTATCGCCTATCGTTCAATATGGTTGTTCGCATTTAACATCTTGGATATCTTACGTAGAAGAATGACAGTTAGAGATTTTAAAACTAGTTGCAAAGGATATATTGATGGATGGAAGTATCTTAGAACAAAAGAATATAAGGAATTACCTTTTGTCTAAAGAAAGATATGAAAAAGAGGTTAGTGTGAAAGAAAGTAGAGGAAGACCATAAATTGGCGCACTTGAATAAGCTGTCTAAGGCAGGCAACTTTTTAAAGTGTTATAGAGTTAGAAAATTAAATCAAGAAGCTAATGGTTCATCAGGAGGAAGTAATCCT
>JALFNN010000041.1 GCA_022774325.1 bacterium
TGGAGCCAGATCACGCAGCAAATATCCAGGTGTTTGCAGAAAAATATCCGGATGCACAGATCGTTGGAAATGCAAAGACATTTACCATGATGAAAAACTTTTTCCGCGGATTAAATCTGGATGGAAAAACAGTTGAAGTAAAAAATGGTGAGGCACTGACACTTGGAAAACATGTGCTGAATTTTGTATTTGCACCGATGGTTCACTGGCCGGAAGTTATGGTGACATATGATACCTGTGACAAAGTGCTGTTCTCCGCAGACGGTTTCGGTAAATTCGGCGCTCTGGATGTAGAAGAGGACTGGGCATGCGAAGCTCGTCGTTATTATATCGGAATCGTAGGAAAATACGGCGCTCAGGTACAAAATCTGCTGAAGAAAGCGGCAGGGCTGGATATTCAGACGATCTGCCCGATGCACGGACCGATTTTGAAAGAAAATCTGGGATATTACCTTGGACTTTACAACACATGGTCTTCCTACGAAGCAGAATCCGAAGGAATTGTGATCGTTTATACTTCCGTATATGGCAATACGAAGAAAGCTGTAAATGCATTGGCAGATAAGCTTCGTGCAAAAGGCTGCCCGAAAGTAGAACTGCATGACCTTGCCCGCACGGATATGGCTGAAGCTGTAGAAGATGCATTCCGCTACAACAAGCTGGTACTTGCCACTACGACTTATAACGCAGACATTTTCCCGTTCATGCGCGAATTTATCAATCATCTGACCGAACGCAATTATCAGAAGAGAACGGTGGCATTTATCGAAAACGGCTCCTGGGCTCCGATGGCTACAAAGGTTATGAAAGGCATGCTGGAAAAGAGTAAAAATCTGACCTATACAGAGAATACAGTACGTATCATGTCAGCACTGAATGAAGAGAGCAGTGAACAGCTGGAAAAACTGGCCGATGAGCTTTGTGTAGACTATATTGCACAAAATACAGAGACAGCGAATAAAAATGATCTGTCTGCACTTTTCAACATCGGATACGGGTTGTATGTGATTACATCCAACGATGGAAAGAAGGATAATGGTCTGATCGTAAATACAGTATCTCAGGTTACAAATACTCCGAACCGAGTTGCTGTAACGATCAATAAGGCAAATTACTCTCATCATGTGATCAAACAGACAGGAATCATGAATCTGAACTGCCTGTCTACGGAAGCACCGTTCCGTGTATTTGAGAGATATGGTTTCCAGAGCGGAAGAACGGTTGATAAATTCGAAGGCGTTGAAACACTTCGCTCTGATAATGGACTGGTATTCCTGCCGAAATACATTAATTCATTCATGTCGTTAAAGGTAGAACAGTATATAGATCTGGATACACATGGAATGTTCATCTGCAGTATTACAGAATCCCGTGTGATCTCTAATGTAGAAACGATGACCTATACTTACTATCAGAATTATGTAAAACCGAAACCACAGACCGAAGGAAAGAAAGGATTTGTCTGCAAGATCTGCGGTTATATCTATGAAGGCGATGAACTGCCGGAAGACTTTATCTGCCCGCTGTGCAAGCATGGAGTGGCGGATTTTGAGCCGATTGCGTAGAGGAAGATGTGTGGTTGTGCGTAACACGCAATAAGAATATTGAATCAGAAGATGCCCTGAAATGCCGAAACTGAACGGTGTTTTGGGGCATCTTTTATGTTGATTTAGAACAGTAAGGAATTGTATTTCGTATTTCCTTATGTTAGAATACAGACAAAGCATTTAGTTCTATTTGTCTAAGCGAAAAGTGTCTGATTTTATCTCATACATCAGAATTTTTTAGAAATCTCAATGCTTGCAGATATTTATGCGAACATTACGAAAAATGCGAATCTGTACGGGACACAATGAAGAATTGATGAATATGCGCCAGACCCGCGCGGAGGGGTATGAGGATGGCGAAGCCGCTGGAATGATAAAGGGCGAAGCGATTGGAAGGCAGCAGATTAATCAGTTGAATATTCTTCTTGAAGAGCAGAATCGGACGGTAGATATCATAAAAGCAGCAAATGATCCGGAGTATCAGAAGAAATTATTGGAAGAATTTTCACTATAAGGAGTTATAAGCGAGTTCTGAATTTAGAAGAAAAGATAATTAGAAAATAAAGAATAGAAACAGTCATTGCAGAATATTGGACGCTGTATTTCAATTCCTGCAATGGCTGTTTTTGATTCTGAGGAGAGAAAAAAATTTAAAAAAAATTAGCACTCACCTATTGACAGTGCTAACAATAAGTGTTATATTACAACTAGAACAAGGGAAGAGGAAAAATAAAAGAACAGAAACTGAATCTCGAAGTTCAAATCTACAAACAATATAACATACATATATATTTTAAGAAGGAGCGATGCTTTATGTTAATGCCTAGTATTTTTAGAAACGATGTATTTGATAACTTTTTTGAGGATCCATTCGGAAGTTACGGGGCAACGGATTTGATGAGTACAGATATCCAGGATAAGGATGGCGCATATGAGATTACGATGAATATCCCGGGTGCGAAGAAAGAAGATGTACAGGCAGAACTGAAAGATGGTTACCTTACCATTCATGCTTCGGTAAATGCGAAGAGAGATGACAAAGATGAGAAAGGACATTACATCCGCAGGGAAAGATATTCAGGAACCGGAAGCAGAAGTTTCTTTGTAGGAGATGATGTGACGGAAGAAGATATCAAAGCAAAATTCGAAGACGGAACACTGAAGATGATAATCCCGAAGAAAGAAGCCAAACCTGCCGTTGAGACAAAAAGGTTTATTTCGATTGAAGGATAATGGATAACAGATAACAATAGAATATTAATTGAATCGAATGGAGGAATGACTTATGATGACACCGAGTATTTTTGGAAATGACTTTTTTGATGATTTTTGGAGTTTCCCGTTTTATAATGACAAAGATGTAAAGAGAATGGAAAAGAAAGCCTATGGGCGTGGCGCTAAAAATATCATGAAAACGGATATCAGAGAGCATGATACAGGATATACGATTGAAGTGGAGCTTCCGGGCTTTAAGAAAGATGAAGTAAAGGTATCGCTGGAAGATGGATACCTTACGATCAATGCTGCGAAGATGCAGGAGGAGAATGAGAAGGATAAAGCGACCGGAAAATACATCCGTCAGGAACGTTTCTCCGGAGCTTGCCAAAGAAGCTTCTATGTAGGTGAAGATCTGACGGAGGAAGATATTAAAGGAGAATTTAAGCATGGCATTTTGAAACTGGAGATTCCGAAAAAGGAAGCAAAGCCCGTAGTAGAGACGAAAAAGTATATCACGATTGAAGGATAATTTTTTAGGACTCTCTTATATCAGTGAAATAAAGGAGCACGCTGCAGACTTTATCGTCGGCAGCGTGCTTTTTCTGAGCATTTAGCTGTTTATAAAAACCGATAAATGGAAAAAATTAGTGAATCTGACGATGTATTATTTACTCTTCGTGTGCTATATTAGGAGTGCCCCAAAGGGCGGTCATTGTATGAGAATACTTTGAGAAAATGAGTCAGGGAGGGTGTTAGCTTGAAAAAACGATATTATTTTATGACTACTTTGTTCACTCTTATTTTAGTCAACCTAGCAAGTCCAATGGCGGTATTGGCAGCGGATCATGCTGTAAAAAAGGCAGAGGCAATCGTTCCGCCGCTTTGGATGTGTATTCCGTTTGCCGGACTTCTTCTTTGTATTGCAGTTATGCCACTGATCAAACCGGCGTGGTGGGAGAAACATCAGCCGTGGGCCGTGATTTTGTGGTCTGTTCTTTTTGTGATACCTTATGCGGTTGTATATGGGATGGGGACTGCCGCAGAAACAGTTCTGGAATGTATCATCGGGGATTATTTAACATTTATTGTGCTTTTGTTCGGACTTTTCTGTGTGGCTGGTAATATTACGATGGAAGGAGACCTTGCAGGTTCGCCCAGAGTGAATGTGATATTACTTGCACTTGGAACCGTTTTGTCAAGTCTGATCGGAACGACGGGAGCAAGTATGCTGATGGTGCGCCCGGTCATAAAGATGAACTCGTGGCGTAAGAAGAGAGCACATATCATGGTGTTTTTCATTTTCCTGGTGTCCAATATCGGAGGGTGTCTGACACCGGTGGGAGATCCGCCGCTTTTGATGGGATTTTCCAGAGGAGTGCCGTTTTTTTGGAGCCTGCATCTGTTCCCGATTTTACTCTTTAATATGGCAGTATTATTAACAGTATTTTATTGGATCGATCGTCGTGCGTATTGCAGGGATATTGCTTCAGGGCGGATGCCGGATATCAGCAGACCGGGCACAAAGATTACGATCAAAGGTCTGCATAATATTATTTTTCTTGTGATGATCGTTGCAGCTGTTATACTGAGTGGCGTGTTGCCAGAGCTCCCGCTTTTCCGGGATGCGTCGGGAAATGTAAAAGGAATTCCTGTGTTTGGAAGTGTCACACTGACCTGGCCTGCGATAATCGAAATGGCGATCATTCTTCTGGCAGCATTTCTGTCATTTAAAACGACGGATCAAGAAGTGCGGAAGAAAAACCATTTCACATGGGGAGCAATTCAGGAAGTTGCGGTGCTTTTTATTGGCATATTTATCACGATGCAGCCGGCGCTTATGATTCTTAAGAGTATGGGGGCGAGTCTGGGGCTTACCAAACCGATGGAAATGTTCTGGGTGACCGGTGCGCTTTCCAGTTTTCTGGATAACACGCCGACCTATCTTGTGTTCCTTACAACGGCAGGCGTTATGGGATTCACAAAAGGAATTGCGACTACACTGGGAACGGTTCCGGTGAAAATGCTGACGGCGATTTCCTGCGGCGCGGTATTTATGGGAGCGAACACATACATTGGAAATGCTCCGAACTTTATGGTGAAATCCATTTCAGAAGAAAATGGTATTCGTATGCCGTCATTTTTCCATTATCTGTTATGGTCTGTTTGTGTATTGGTTCCGGTGTTCCTGCTGGATACACTCGTGTTTTTTAGATAGGGAGGGGAAGAGTATATGCAGAATAGTAATAACAGCCTGTTAAGGCTGGCAGAACGAATTTATGATTTGGATGCAAAAGTATATGAAAGTCTGGGTTCTTCTCTGGGACGAGTGTTTAATGGAGACAGAGAACGGTGCATCAATGATATTGTCGAGAGACTGCGTGAGAGAAATGAAGGGCATACGCTGAGAAGCGAGCTTGCCCTGATCAGCAACATGGCGCGCACGATTCGGGAAAAACCGGTTCGAAGCGAAATTATGCGGGAATACGATCAAATATTAAAAGCTGTGGAAGAACTGCCTACCAGTTTCGCAGAGGGGGATGTTCTGGATGTCAAACGTGCGAAACTGAATACTTTGACACAGCGGTTCGGGGAAAAGGACCATATGATCATCTGTATCGGACGAACATATGGATGTGGAGGAAGTGAGATCGGATTCCAGCTGGCAGATGCGCTGAAAATCAATTATTATGACGTGGAAATATTTAATGAGGTACTCCGGAGACTGGAGGCGGAGAAGGATACTGTCTATGACAAGGGAGGATATCCGTACATTCATGATGAGGAGAACCGCGCACGATATGTTGGAACCAGCCAGGCATTTACAAAAGCTCAGAAGGTAACGCTGGCACAGAGACTGGAAGAATTCAACCGGTATCACGGACTGCCGAAGAAAGATGCTGTTTTCTTTAATCAGAGTAAACTGCTCTGTGATATGGCAAAAGAAGAGGATTTTATTATCATGGGCCGGTGTGCTGATGTGATTCTGGCAAATAATAACATTCCTCATATCAGTATTTTTATCACGGCGCCATTTGAGCGGCGGGTACAGCGGGTCATGGAGGTCAATAAGAATCTGACAGAAAAACAGGCCCGGAGAATGTTGCATGCATTGGATCGAAAGCATGTGGATTATTATAAATTCTATACCGGACTGGAATGGGGAAAGGCATCGAATTATGATCTGCTGATCAACAGTTCCAGTTATGGAATCAATGGTTCGGTTGATCTGATCCTGCGAATGTTGAAGAAAAAAGAAGAGTAACATTTTGACCTTTCCTATCTTTCGTGGCTGTGTTAAGATAGTACGTACGGGAGAAAGGCCCGGTGAAAATGAGAAGCAGGAAGGGTAGAACTATATGACGAGAGGCACAGAGTTTCTGAATGAGGTGACAGAAAAACTCAGGAAGAAGATTCGGGAAATAGGGGAGACGATTCAGACGGTTCGGAAAGACATCGAAGGTATGAATGAGTATTATTGGGAAAACTATACCGAGATGGATCAGTACGGATATGAGAATTTTGACAATCAGCAGGCGCTTCTTGCGCAGGTCAATGCGAATCAGGAAAATCAGCGAATGAAGAGCCGCCTGCTTAAAATGCTTGATTCGCCTTTTTTCGGAAGTGTGGATTTTGTATATGCCGGAGAAGATGAGGCGGAGACATTCTATATAGGAATCGGAAATTTTGCAGAAGAACGCGGAAGCGTTCCGCTGATCTATGACTGGAGGGCTCCGGTCAGCAGTTTGTTTTATGATTATGATAAAGGCCCGGCCTCCTATGAAGCGCCTGCGGGCGTTCTGGAGGGAGAGATCAGCTCAAAGTGGCAGTATAAGATCCGGGGCGGCCGGATGATCTATGAATTTGAAAGTGACATGAAGATCGATGATGATATTCTGAAACAGGAGCTGGGAGAAAGCAGTGATGTGAAACTGAAGAATATTGTGCGCACGATTCAGAAAGAACAAAATAAGATTATTCGGAATACAAAGGATCGGATCATGATCATTCAGGGAGCGGCAGGCAGCGGGAAGACCTCGGTCGCACTTCACAGAATCGCGTATTTGCTGTATCATGACAGGAAAAGACTGAAGTCATCCAATATTCTGATTCTGTCTCCGAACAGTGTCTTTGCGGATTATATTTCCCATATTCTTCCGGAACTGGGAGAAGAAAATATTCAGGAGATGAGCTTCGATTTATTTGCCTATCGGGAACTTCAGGATGTGGCTGCGGACTGTGAGGACCGGTATCATCAGATAGAAAGAAGAATGCAGGGAATTACGGAGGAAGAAGAGGCGAGATTCCAGTGGAAGCAGTCAGAGGCATTTGTCGGAGCGGTAGAAGGATTCCTGGTCGGTCTGGAGGATGAACTGGTCGATTTGAAAGACGTTGAATACAAAGGAATGGTCAAAACAGAAGAAGAACTCCTGAAATTGTTTTATTTTAAATTCGGTGAAGTGCCGCTTTTGTCAAGAATGGACGCGGTGATGGAGTATTTCGTGGATGAATATGAGACGCTTTATGGAAAAACGCTCTGTGAAGACGAGCTGGAATTGATTCGGGAAA
>JALFNN010000032.1 GCA_022774325.1 bacterium
ACGACGAGGTAGATAGGGCAGAGGTGGAAGTGCAGTAATGCATGGAGCTGACTGTTACTAATCGGTCGAGGGCATAACCTGAGCAAACAGGCAAGAAGCGGAAAAGCATGAGTGGAAGAGACGGGAAGGATGCTTGCATCCGGAGCGGATCTTGCAGGAATGCGTGTCCATTTGTTACCAAATGGACAATGAGAGAATGAGAGAACGAAGTTCTCGAATGGTTTCCGCGGAAAGTAAGTTTGAAATGGTAGGATAGGAAAGAAATGGATGGAGAGATAAAACTTTGTATGTGGTTTTGAAGGTACATAAAGAGAGATAGCTGCAGACTTTGGTGACAAGGTTTGCAGTTTTTTCGTATATTATTATTTAAAATAAGGAAGGAGAGGAAAATGGGTTTTTTAAGTCAGTTTTTGAAATATAAAAGCATTTGTATTCAGTGTCATAACAATCCGGATCCAGATGCGCTGGCATCTGCTTTAGGTTTGTATACATTTTTTACTGACCATGGAATAGACACTAGAATTGTGTATGGCGGCAGACAAAGTATAAAAAAGAAAAATTTACTTTATATGATGGAAGTATGCGGGATTCTGGCAGAACATATTGTAGAACTTCCAAAGACAGAACTTCTGATGATGGTTGATGCGCAATATGGTCAGGGGAATGCTCAGATATTTGAGGCTTCAGAAATTGCAGCCGTAGATCACCATACACTTTATATGGAAAAAACAGATAAAACATTTATAGATAATACATATCAAAGCTGTTCGACGATAGTATGGAAATTGTTGAAAGAGGAAGGCTATTCTGTTAAAGATAACAGAAAATTACGCATTGCATTTCTTTATGGATTGTATACAGATACTTCTTCTTATGTAGATCTTTATAAAGAGAAGGATTGTGCTATGCGTTCGGAATTACGCGATGACTATCCGGAACTGGAACGTTTGAAAAAGTCGTGTATGACAGTTGGGGATTTAATGATTGCCGGTGATGCTTTGAATAATTGTTATTTTAATACAGAAAGAAGGTATCTGATCATTTCTGCTATGCACTGTGAACAATCTATTCTTGGAATCATTGGTGACATGGCGATTATGGTTGATGCCGCCAAAGTATCCGTTTCATTTACCGATGTGGACAATGGATATCAGATTTCGGTTCGAAGCTGTGACTGGGATTATCCGGCAAATATTGTAGCAGAAAAATTGTGTAAAAACATCGGTAATGGCGGCGGTCATAAAGATAAAGCCGGAGGAAATATTTCAAAAGAATTGATGAATGAGAAATATGGTCAACAGGAAATCACAGATGTGATTATACAGAGAATGAATGAGATCATGTAAGAAAATAATTTTATACACGGTTAAAGAATTAAGATGATAAAAGCATTGGAATATTTGGAACAGGAAAGGATAAAGTTAGAATGAGACAGGCATTATTTTTTGACATTGATGGAACCATTCTAAGCGAGATAACAAAAGAGATACCGCAAAGCACCTTCCGTGCATTATCAAAGGCGAAGGAAAATGGTCATTTGTTGTTTATAAATACCGGGCGAACAAGGTGTACACTTCCGATTAAGATTACAGAGATGCCTTTCGATGGCTTTTTGTGCGGCTGTGGCATTTTTCTTACATATAGAGATGAAATTTTTTATAAAAAGAATTTACCGTCAGCACGGGCAGACGCGATTGCAAAAATGGCGGGAGAGTGCCGGATCGATGGTGTGTTTGAAGGTGTTGAAGATGTTTATTTTTCAAAATTTGCATCAAGATTTGAAGATATAGAAGCTCTGAGAACAAAGATGAAGAAAAGGGGACTGGGGCAAAAACGTTATCTTGAAGAGGGTGGATGTGCATATGACAAGATGTATGTCATGACCGACAACAAAAGTGATAAAGAAAGCTTTTTTCATTTCATAGAAAGAGATTTGGATATAATTGACCGGGAGAATGGAGCATACGAGTGTGTACCGAAAGGCTGCTCGAAAGCAACAGCGATCCAGATGGTTCTGGATAAATTCCATTTGTCCAGAGAGCAGTCATATGTATTTGGGGACAGTGAAAATGATCTTGCAATGTTCCGGTATGCGGGGCATGCCATTGCAATGGAAAAACATAGTACGGCATTGGATCCCTATACAGAATTTGTCACGAAGGCTGTGGAAGAAGATGGGATTGACTATGCGATGAAGAAATTCAGATTGATATAGCAGTGTTAAGTGTAAAATGGAAAAACTGGAAAGAGGGGAACAAGGATGTTTCAGAAGAAGGTTGCGGTTATAACGGGCGGCGCGCATGGCATCGGAAAAGTGATTGCTGAAGAATTTCAAAAAGAAGGTGCGATTGTCCGGATCATCGATATTGCAGAAGGGAATCATTATGTCGGCGATATTGGTAAGAAAGAAGTTCTTGAAGATTTTGCCGATAAGGTCATAAAAGAAAATGGGCATATTGATTTCCTGATCAATAATGCGTTGCCATTGATGAAAGGAATCAATACATGTTCTTATGAAGAATTCGAATATGCGCTTGCTGTAGGAATTACGGCACCGTTTTATCTTACAAAATTATTTCAGCCTTATTTTGCAGACGGTGCTTCGATTATAAATATTTCATCTTCGCGGGACCGGATGAGTCAACCGCAGACTGAGAGCTATACGGCGGCAAAAGGGGGAATTGCTGCACTTACTCATGCACTGGCAGTCAGTATGGCAGGAAAAGTAAGAGTAAATTCCATCTCGCCTGGATGGATCGATACTGAATATACAGTATACGAAGGACCGGACGCATATCAACAGCCGGCCGGCAGAGTTGGAAATCCTAAGGATATCGCAAATATGGTTCTTTATCTGTGTTCGGATAAAGCAGGATTCATAACAGGGGAGAATATCTGCATTGACGGAGGTATGACGAGGCAGATGATTTATCATGGAGACTTTGGGTGGAAATTGGATAATTAAACTAGAGGTTCATTGTAATGCAATTAAAAAAACGTTATACTAAGGAAAAGACTTGGTATATGCCCATTATCAGGCAGCTTCGTATTTGAAGGAAAATCAGTGATTGAGAGAAAAAGAAAATTGTGCTACAATGAGCCTTATATAAAAACGACAGAACAATCTTAGGAGGCGCAGATAATGAAAGATCATATTTCAAGAGAAGATGCATTTGAGTTACTGAAAAAATACAACAAGGATTCATTTCATATACAGCATGCACTTACGGTAGAGGGAGTTATGAAGTGGTATGCCGATGAACTTGGATATGGAGAAGATGCCGAATACTGGGGAATTGTTGGGCTTCTGCATGATATTGATTTTGAGTTGTATCCGGATCAGCACTGTATCAAAGCACCGGAACTATTAAGAGAAGGCGGCGTGCAGGACGATATTATTCATGCAGTGTGCAGTCATGGGTATGGTATTACAGTTGACATAAAACCGGAGCATGAGATGGAAAAGGTTCTCTTTGCTGCGGATGAACTTACGGGATTGATCTGGGCGGCAGCATTGATGCGGCCGTCAAAGAGTGTGCAGGATATGGAAGTGAAATCGGTTAAGAAGAAATTCAAAAGTGCGAATTTTGCGGCAGGATGTTCCAGAGAAGTGATTCGGCAGGGAGCAGATATGCTGGGATGGGAGCTGGCGGATCTGATTGAGAAGACGATTCTGGCAATGCGTTCTTGCGAGACTTCTGTTGCAGAAGCTATGAATGCTTTGGAAGAATCAGAATCATAATATAAACGTTTGCGAAGAGGGGATAGATAAGCAGATGAAAAAAACGGATAAAAATGCCACGGATCAGATTGGTTATTATTTCCGGAAAGAAAAATGGCTTCTCCTGACTGTGACGATAACAGGTATTTTATATAATGTTGGAATGGTCGCAGGTCCCTGGTTCGAAGGACAGATGGTGCAGTATTTGTGTGATATCATCGGCGGCAAGAAAAGGCCGTCGGCAATGGTCAGCCTGGTGGTATGCTATGTGCTGACCATTTTTTTTGTACAGTTTATGCGATATCTTAAGCGGCTTTATGTTAGAAAATTTGCAAACAACATCAGCAAGAATATGAAAATGATATTATATCGGAATTTGTTGTATCAGAAGAACATAGAGAAGGAAGATGC
>JALFNN010000035.1 GCA_022774325.1 bacterium
CGATTCCCGCCGTTTTATCATTAGAATCAGGGATCAGTTTCATCTCAAGACTTTCAAATTCCACACCGGAAGGAAGTAACACATATGCATTTTCATCGATACTCTTAATATTTTCCGATTTCTCTCTTTCTTTAATACTAACCTTCTGGAAATTGTCAAATCCATAATTCAAAAGTGCCTCTGTATCTGAATAAACATTTCTTCCATGTGTACGTAGAACAACACAAATCAGTCTTCGATTTCCATCGTCTGCACAAGTAACCAGAGTGTTCAATGCCAGATCTGTATAGCCTGTCTTTCCCGCAATGACCCTCGCATCATAATACTCATTTCCCTCATAAAACATCTGATGCTTTTGTTGAAACGTTCTTGTTTCTGATGTCAGATTCGTTGCGGGAATCGTATACTGCATTGTCTGACAGATCTCCTCAAATTCCGGATGATTATTCAAAAGCTCCCTTGTGATCAACGCCATATCCCTTGCTGTCGTATAGTGATTCGGATCCTCCAGTCCGTTGGTATTGACAAAATTGGAATTCAGACCTCCCAACTCTTTACATCGGGAATTCATCTCCTGTATGAACCAGTCATATCCCTCCCCTATACTCTCACCAATTGCATATGCGGCTTCGTTTGCTGATGCGAGCAAAACCGCATACAGCGCGTCTTTTAAAGAAATCTCTTCCCCCGGATTTAATCCAATGTGAGCATATCCATATCCAAGACAATTGATACAATCGTCTGTCACCGTGACCTTATCATCTAATTGTCCATTTTCCAATGCAATCAATACTGTCAAAATTTTTGTAATACTCGCAGGATAGCCCTTTCCATCAATATTTTTCGCATACAGGACAGCTCCACTCTCTGCATCCATCACAATCCCGGCCTCACCATATGTCTTAGGTCCTTCCGGCCAATCCTTCCATGCATTGGAATCTACTGTCATCTCGTACGCCTTCTGAGTGGCTGCCTCTTCGGCTTCCGAAGTCTGAGAAGGCTCACTTTGCGTCATATCAACCGGCTTTGTATCTTCCGCATTTCCATATAAAGGAATTGCACTGCTAAGAAGAAGCACTGTAACCAAAAATGCGGCAATGCGTCTCCTGTGTTTTTTTTCTTTCGCCTGATTTTTCAGAAAAAAATCTGCATAATTCATAATAACTCCTTATAACTCTTACAACAATCCCCTATAACGATTCACACATGCGTAAATATCCTGTTTTCGAATCTGAGCCATCCCGGACGGGATATACGTTCCCTGGCACAAAAACTCTAATCCACATATCCGAAGCTGATTCCATAATTTTTCCACAAGCACATCCACATTCTGTTCTTGTCTCTCCATCTGTTCCAGTAAATATTTCAAACAATGAGAAAGCGTCGTCGTTTGTTCCGAATCCAGTATCTGCTCCACATATTTCAAATCCACAGTATCTTTACCAATTGAAAAACTGTCTTTTCCAAACTGCTTGATTTTCACCTGGTCTCTTTTTTTATCAAGGCGTTTCGATCTGGCAATCCTGCGAAATTTATCTTTATCAAAAATAACACTGATCGGAATTTTTGTTTCTGCCTCCATATTATCTTCCGGAACCTTTGCAATCACTTTCTTGACTTTTTCCGTAATATCAAATGTCTGATAATTATCCATCTGCAAAATCTTATCCGCAATATAAAAATAGGATCCCGAACTTCCTGCAACAAGAACAATCGATATACCGTGCTTTTCATTTAACTCCCTCGCCTGAAGGGTAAATGGTGTAATCGGCTCTTTATCTCCCGAAACAACAGTCTGCATAAGGCAATCACGGACCATGAAATTCGTAGCACAGGTATCTTCATCAATTAATAATGTTTTTGCTCCTGATTGAACCGCTTCTACAACATTCGCCGCCTGTGAAGTTGAACCACTTGCATCTTCTGTTGAAAAATCAACGGTATTTTTCTTATTTGGCAAATCATTAATAAATGGAGAAATATTAACATGAGATACTGCACGACCATCTTCTGCTCTGATTTTAACAGCTGTATCATCTGTAATCACATATTCCCTCCCATCGCCTGCTATATGATTATAAATTCCATGTTCCAGAGCTTTTAACAAAGTAGATTTTCCATGATATCCCCCTCCGACAATCAATGTAATTCCTTTCGGGATTCCCATTCCCTTAACAAGTCCCGCATACGGAAGCTTCATTTCAACTTCCATACTCGCAGGTGATTGAAATTTCACTGCATTTTTCATCGGTCTTTGAGAAATACCACTTTCTCTTGGAAGAACAGACCCGTTTGCCACAAATGCTACCAGATGTCTCCTAATCAGTTCTTCTCGTATTGTATGTTGATCTTCTGCCAGTTCAACTACCCGACGAACTTCATTCTTATTAATATTCTCATAGAATAATGACTTCTTAACAGCATCAGGAAGATACTCAAATAAAATCTTTTTTAGCTCATAAGCATTAATCGTCCGTCCGTTTGCCGGAAAGCCAACTTCAAACCTTACCAATAGATCTCCATTCTCAATTTTAAATGCTGTTCTCTCCAGTATCTCCTGACCACATCTGCTGATACCAATCAATCCACTCTTTCCTGATCCCTTTGCCTGAAACGTATAAGAAGAAACAGACTTAGTAAATAATCTGGTCAAATGATCCTGAAGAGCAATCCTTTTATAATCTGTATCATACATAGTAAGAGGAAAACCAGCCTGATCCTTTTTCACCTGAATGCTTAACTTAGAAGGTGTAGCAAACGGGTCTCCCTGTACATGGTCAATATGAAGTACAAATCCCGCAAATTGATAACTTCCTTTTAATTCTTTATAAGCAGGATACCCTTTACGGTTAATACTCATTAACATCTTATCTAATTCTACAGATGATTTCATTGTCTTCACTACCTACCTTCCTGCAAATTACTATCACTATCATTGTATAAAGAAAAAACCGCATTACTGTTAGAAACAATAATACGGTCTAAAAAATGAAGCATCGGGGATTCGAACCCCGGACAACTTGATTAAAAGTCAAGTGCTCTACCGACTGAGCTAATGCTCCATCCAGTTTAAATTGTCTTGGTAGACAAGTGCCCAGAGCCGGAATCGAACCAGCGACACGAGGATTTTCAGTCCTCTGCTCTACCGACTGAGCTATCTGGGCGAAATTGCGGGGGCAGGATTTGAACCTACGACCTTCGGGTTATGAGCCCGACGAGCTACCAGACTGCTCCACCCCGCGATAATTTATTTAATTCAATGTACATATAAAATGTACAATGGATGGAGGAGGATTCGAACCTCCGAAGGCGGTGCCAACAGATTTACAGTCTGCCCCCTTTGGCCACTCGGGAATCCATCCAAAAAGCCGATGATCGGACTCGAACCGATAACCTGCTGATTACAAATCAGCTGCTCTGCCAATTGAGCCACATCGGCATATCTATGGGACCAATAGGGCTCGAACCTATGACCCTCTGCTTGTAAGGCAGATGCTCTCCCAGCTGAGCTATGATCCCATAACATTAACACCTCATCAATAATCTGAGGCAGCTCTCACATTTTGAGTAAGAACTAGCGACCCGAATGGGACTCGAACCCACGACCTCCGCCGTGACAGGGCGGCGCTCTAACCAACTGAGCCATCGGGCCTTACTTAAAAGGTATATATACCTTCAAAACCACATACAAAGTTTTATCGCTCCATCCATTTCTTTCCTATCCTACCATTTCAAACTTACTTTCCGCGGAAACCATTCGAGAACTTCGTTCTCTCATTGTCCATTTGGTAACAAATGGACACGCATTCCTGTAAGATCCGCTCCTGATGCAAGCATCCTTCCCGTCTCTTCCACTCATGCTTTTCCGCTTCTTGCCTGTTTGCTCAGGTTATGCCCTCGACCGATTAGTAACAGTCAGCTCCATGCATTACTGCACTTCCACCTCTGCCCTATCTACCTCGTCGTCTTCAAGGGGTCTTACTACTTTCGTAGGGATATCTCATCTTAAGGGGGGCTTCACGCT